>CAYYEK010000010.1:0-20336 GCA_964470855.1 uncultured Candidatus Saccharibacteria bacterium | reverse complement strand
CTGTAATGGGCACCATTCAAATCTTTAAAATGGTGCCCATTCTGGGGTCCGATATTCAATCTAAAATCTACAATTCTTGATTCGCTACTCCTTAAATAATTTTTTTGCAAACATTAAACATTTATCACCGACTTATGTTAAAAGTGAAAAAAATCAAAGAAGATTCAGATGAGCTTGGCTCTGTAGACGAGCTTGAGGTGGAGGAAAGTACGGTTCTGCCAGTAGAACAAGAAATTGACCTGGCCGATTTGGTAAAATCCAACCGCAGGCTGGCGCGTTTGAGTTTTTACAGTATGGCTTTTTCACTTTTTGTGGCTCTATGTTTTTCCTGGATAGCGGGTTACTATGCCTTGGCCTTGGACACTAAAATTAGTGAACAAAAGTCAGAGTTTTTACGAGAACTAGACCAGCGTTTTCTTGCTTATGGCGTAGCTGCTGATCCTAAAGAAAGGATCCCTAAAGTTTTGGAAATACCTGCCACCGCCCCGGTCTTAGGTGATAGTAGTGCTCCGGTAACTATAGTGGAGTATGCTGACTTTAAGTGTCCTTATTGTGGTTTGTACTTTGAACAAGTGGAAAATCGGCTTATGAGTGAGTATGTACAGCAAGGTAAGGCAAAGTATGTATTTGCCAACTTTGCGTTTCTTGGTAAAGAGTCTAAAGCAGGAGCAAACGCAGCAAAATGCGCTCAAGAACAAGGCAAGTTCTGGGAGTATCACACCAAGCTTTTCCAAAGCCAGCTTGCTAAAAACCGCATGGAATTTACCGAGAAAAATTTGATATCTTTGTCAGCTGGCCTTGGGTTGGACGCGGAAGCTTTTAGCAGTTGTGTTAAGGCCAACAAGTACGCACAAGATGTAGAGGCTGAGACTTTAGCAGGGCGCAGAAGTGGGGTTACCGGTACTCCAACTATTTTTATAAATGGTCAGGCCATCGTAGGGGTACAGGACTACTCTGCCTTTAAGGTGGCTGTGGACAGTGCTTTAGGGCAGTAAAAAATATCGATTTTATGGATGTCACAAAGCTTATTCGGCATAGGTACATAGTCTTGGTATTGTTTCTGGCTTTATTTTTGGTCGTTTACACTAACTTCACTGCGCACGCGGCTCCGGGCAGGTTGGTGATGAGCATAGATGAAAACAGCAATAGCAGTATTGCATTACCAGAGGGTAACAGCGGTGTTCATATTTCTTGGGAAATTGGAGTTGGAGATCCGGCTGCTACGGTGTGTACTTTGAGTAATGGTTGGTCAGCACTCAAAGGCTCTGGGTGGTATACGGGAAGTTTGCCATTGGGTACCACTACGATTTCCGGTGAATGCAACGATGCGGGCGGCAATGTCATAGCAACTGACTCCGTGGCTATGTGGGTTTATAAACCGCTGCAATTTACCGGTCCTGGTAGTGTGCCTAGCGGTGCTCAAGCTGATCTTACTTGGGATGTGGACTCAAACTATACTTGTCGAGCAACCGAGGGGCCGGGGTTTGCCGTGTCGGGTCCTGGCGGTGGGTTTGATAGAAGTGATCCTTTGTATGCAGATACAACTTTTTCTTTAGAGTGCACAACTCGAGCGCCTTACGCAGATGTGCCAATTTTAAGAGGTTCGCTAACAGTTCGGGTGCAAGCAGCTCCGGAGTTGGACATATGGATCGATCAAGCCGGAAAAAGTAACTCGTCTTATGGTATCCCTTACAATACCGGAGTATCTATCTCCTGGGAGTCAAAAAATGCTACCTCTTGTAGTATCAATAACGGTTCATGGCAGGGTCTTGCAGGAGTGAATTATGGCACTGGACCATTGACCAAAGACGAAGTGATAAGCGGTACTTGTTCAGGTGCTGGTGGTACAGCAACAGATCAAGTAACGGTAAAAGTGGGGCCAACTGCGGATGTATGGCTTGATCTAAGCCCAACTTCTGGTTCGGCTCCTAATGATATCACTGTCAATTGGGGGAGGTCTTTAGGTCCTGGGACTATTACTTGTACTGCTTCAGGGGCTTGGTCGGGTTCTAAGGATCCCAGTGGTGGTAGTGTTGTTTTACGGAGTCAGCCGCAGGGTATGTATGATTTTACTCTGTCTTGTAGCAACCAAAGCGGTTCTGCTGAAGATACCGAGCGAGCAGTTATTTTGGCTGGCCAGGAAGTGTATTGCTCCGCGTCTGATAAGTCTATGACCTTAACAGAGTTTCGTTCAGCTATGTCTCTTGGTAAGATATCCGGGAGTGTCGGGATCAGCGGAGCTACCGCCGTAGGTACAGTTCAGAATGACACGGACTGTACCGCACCCTTAGTGTTGAATTCTTATAAGATGTATAACGATAATATAGCTGAACAAACGATTTTCGCAGAAGCTACTGGTGTTATGCGGCCCCGAGGGACTACATCGTTAAGCGTTCCGCTTCCTAACTGTAAGGCGCAGGCAGATCTGTTTTACTATGTACCTGGAAGTGTAATGACGGAAAGCACTTTTTCCGACCACCTCATAGCTTGGAGTTACGGTCAAAATAGTTCCCAGTTTTGTTTGAGAGACAACGCTAAGCCAGATGTGAACATAACCAAGACTGGACCTGGCAATGTCAATATAGGCCAGGAGTTTACTTACCAAGTGACTGTTCAAAATACTGGTCAGGGGCCTGCAGAAGATGTGGTGGTCAGAGACGTCTTTCCGCAGAGTTTCACTTTTGTCCGATCGGGGCAAGGGTATTGCGTGCTCAAAGCTTCGGGTAGTGTGGAGTGTCCTGTTGGGGATATCTCTGCAGGCTCTTCTAGGTCTTTAGATTTTACTTTTCAAATTTTGAACCAACAGGATTGCAGTAAAAGTTTTCAAAATACTGCTGAAATGACAGGAACTAACTTTAACAGTCTTTCTGCTCAAGCTTCAACTCAAACAGAGTCGTGTGCTACAGGGGTATCGCCCAGTGTGAACGTGTCTGTAGTGGCAAACCCTGGGAGTTTGCAAGCGCCTAATGATTTGCAAGTCAGATGGGATCCTGTGTCCGGTACAGCACCTATTACTTGTACAGCCAGCGATAACTGGTCGGGAAGTATTGATTCTTCAGGAGGGTCTCGTGCATTTTCAGGGCTGCTTGCAGGGCAATATAAATATACTCTGTTTTGCAAAAATCAATACGGAAGTGACACCGATACCGAAACAGTGACTATAGTCAATCCGTCGTTAAGTTGTGCGCCGGTAAGTCAAGATGTGTCCAGTGGTGGTCAGGCGAAGTTTAACGCGCAAGGCGGACTACCCCCATTTATGTGGAGTATTGTAAGCGGCTTGGGTGGAACTTTGGCTAGTACAACAGGCACCACCACAGACCTTTCAGGGTCAGATGGGCAAAACTATACTGTACGACTGACAGATGCTGCAGGCCAGACAGCTGACTGTCAAGCAAAAATTGCAGACAAGGTTTTTCCACCAGAGGCAGACATTGTCTCTGTTTCTCCAAATCCTGTTGGCGATGGCGGCGTAGTAAGTATCACCTGGGAGTCCAAATATGCAGACGAGTGTCACGCTACTTCAGGGCCCGGTTTTCAAACCAACAGATATATAAACGGCACAACTACTTCTTCTGCCCTTGCTTATAATCGTGCAGGTCAGACTTACGATTTTTCGATTGTATGTACTGGCAAAGGAGGGTCAGATACAGACACGGAGACCGTTTCAGTACAAAAAGTAGAAAAACAAGTGGAGGAAGAGGGAGAGTTTGAGGAAACGTTGCCCGTATTAAACGTTGCTGCTTACAATACTAAATCAGGCAAGGACCTAGGCCTAGAAATACCTTGCGGAAAACTGCAAGTTTTGTGGGACCAACCAGTCGTCGAAATAAAAAAATATACCTTACAGTATTTTGATCAGAAAACAAATAGGTATAGGGACTTATGGTCTGCGGAATCCAAATCCCTACAAACTCAGATTGTAGGCGCAAGAGAGGTGTTGTCCTATACCTTTGATCCGCCTATGAAGGGCGGCAGGCCGGACGAATCAGGTTTATATCGTTATCGTTTGAGCTTTGACTTTAAAGATAAAGCTTACGAAGGCGAACAAGTGAGGAATTCGCCGATTGCACCAGTACCCAGTATGCAGTGTATCCCTGATTTTGGTATGTCTAGTAAACAAGTCATAAAAGTGAAAAACATAGATATTGACCAAACAAAACCTTTGTCCGAAGCTATCAAACCAGCTTCTCCAATTTTAGCTGGAGATCTTATCCGCTATCGCGTGAACATAGTAAATAGTGGTATGGGCAATCATACCTTGCCGATTTTCGTCAATGATTCGTTTGAAAATATGGTCAAACCAAAGAAGGGCTATGATATCAAGGTAGACTGTCAAAATGAATGCGTGTCAAGTGAGGTTCAGGTCCCACAAGGAATCAACTTTTTGCTCGCTCCAAAACCCGGGAAGGGGTTAGATGCAGGCGGGGTAGAGAAATGGACTATTGAATTTACATTGGAGGTTAGGGCGACCAAACCCGGACTTTCGGTTTATAGGGTAAAAAATATGGCTAAGATTAACGGCGTGGAGGTGGCAGCTCCTCCAATCACTATTTTCCCTGACAACTCTACGACCATAAATGAGGTGCAATAAACGCGAACAGTAAACAGTAGTAAAGTAGTAGAAGTAGTAATAGTAGTAATAGTAATATACAGAGAACATTTAACAATTTCCGCCAGAGGCGGACCCGCCTATGGCGGGGACCATTGACATTTAACAGAAGACAGTCAATAGTCGATAGTCGCGAGTCAGCTAGTCGATACCTAGCAATTTGTCATTAGTCGCGAGTCAACTAGTCGATAGTCGATAGTACAAAATTAAAGAGTTAAAAGGTTAACGTGTTAACGAGTTGTTATAACCTATTAGAAAAATACCATTATCTTATTCCAAGCTCTTACCTCTTCTGTCATTCCAGCCAAGAGGTGCCTGTCCGCTTTTGGCGGAGAATCCAGGCTAGAATTTCTGGATCCTGATTGCCATCAGGATGACGGATAGGAATTAAGATCATTTTCCGGACAGGTTCGTGTTATTCGTGCCATCCTTCGACTTAGCTCAGGACAGGTTAGTGTATTAGTGCAATATTCAAGATTCTAAATTCTAAATTCTAACTTCGTGCAATTAGTGGTATCCTTCGACTTAGCTCGGGACAGGTTCGTGCATTCGTGCAATATTCGCCATTCGTTATTCCTTATTCTTAATTCTTACTTTTTTCTCTACCGTGCTTCCACAAGTTTCTATCATCGCTTCATTCTTAGCAGGAAGTTTGGCGCTTTTGCCATCCTGCGGGCCGCTTCTGTTGCCGGCATTTTTTGCGTATTCGCTTTCTACTAGGGAAAAGCTTTTGAGGTCCGCAGTAGTGTTTGTTTTTGGGTTTGGCCTTGTCTTTGTGCCTTTCGGTTTGGGGGTGAAGTGGCTTGCAGATGCGTTGATCGTAGAAAAAGTACTTTTAGAAAAGATTTTGGGAAGTCTGGTGTTCGTATTCGGGTTTTTAAGTTTTTTTGCAATTAGTTTGCCTGCTTCACTTCGCAAGGGTGCGCGTTTTACCTCACCTTTGCTGTTGGGCCTTGGGTTTGGTTTCACTGCCGGGGCTTGTAGTGCGCCTATCTTGGGCGCGGTGTTGACTTTATCTTTGTTACAGCCCGGAAACCCCCTTGTTTTCTTACATCTACTTAGTTTTCTTTTAGGAATGCTTTTGCCATTGCTGGTTTTAGCATTTTTGCTGCGCAGCGTAGGATCAAGTAAGATCTCCCAGATCTTTGGCAAGGGTTTTACTATTAGTATTTTTGGTAAGGAGCTTCGCGTGTTTTGGACAAATTTTATTTCTGGCTTACTTTTTATGATCTTGGGTCTTGCTTTATTTACAGGAAGTGACTTTTGGAGGATTTTTGGAGTAGCAGATTTTTCCTCTTTGTATCATCAGGTAAACTTATGGCTTATGCGCTAGTTTTTATACTGAAGAGGATGGTTTTTTATACGATGAAGTTGCAGGCTTTGTGTTTAAAGTTTGCAATTTGCAGTTAAATAGAGACTAAGGTCTATTTTGTGCTATAATGTATATACATACAAAAAAAGTTATTAAGAAAGTCAAACGAAAATGAAATACACTATTGGTCTCATAGTCGCGGTGATAATAGTTGCTGTAGGGGTGTTGGTCTACGCCTCGCTTAGGTCCGACAAGGCTCCAGCAACAGAAAAACCCGCGCAAACAGAAACTGAGAAAAAGCCGGCTGTGGTAGACACACCGAAAAAGGGCATCAAGCGGTTCACGTTAACCGCTAAAGCTGCTGGGGTTAAGGGCGATGGCAGTATCACCTTAAAAGATAATTTAACTTCGATGGGAGTCAGGCTCATAGAAGCTGCCGCTCCTGCGGAAGGGGAGGACTATGAAGTTTATATAGTGCCGAAGTCCGGAGAGCCTATCCTTGCAGGACCTATGTTTAAAGTAGACAGTCCAAATGAGAAGTATCTCTGGGCTGGCGCTGGTGCTACTTCTTGGTTTGAAGCTTCCAAGGTTATAGTCACAAAGCGAGCCAAGACCGCGGCCAAGCCTGGGACTGTCATAGCTGAAGCAGCTTTACCCGACAAGGCAGAACCAGCACAGTAGTCTTCTGATCAGCGTACAATCAAAAGGGTTGCCCTTCATAAGAAAAGGGTAACCCTTTTTTCGTGCAACTCTTTTTTCGTGTTCAGATGACTTCCTGTTCACTCATACAATCACTTGATAAAATCTGCAATTGCATGCTTCTTCGATTGATTGAACAGGAGGTGGTATGAGTGGTGGTGTGAAAAATAGTTTTTAATCTAAGTAAATTTGGCTGAAATAAGCACAGTAGTTGATACTCTAGTCTTAATGGGTAGTGTCCTGTCGTGGTATTGACAGATGGTTAATATTGTTATATAATAGCGAGTTAAAAAATTAATTTGGCTTATAGAGTAGGCGCTTTGTTTTTGATTCATTGGGGGGAGTGGGCTGTGATAATACCCCTTAACCCTCTGAATAATCAGTTGTCGGGATTAAAAAAGAGCTTGTCTCGTATAGGTTAGTAAAGTCGTATGAAATTAAATAGAAGAGAATTTATATTAGCGGCACTTGTGGGGATGGCGTGTAATAGGAAAAAACCGAAAAATGAATTCCCGGCAGAATTCACAGAGCAGCAGCTTCCAATGCCTAGAACTGCGGAACCGGGGCATGAACCGCCTCAAGTTGAAGAAGTTGATGGTAAAACTGCCACTGAGGCTATAAAAGACATGAAGACAGGTGGGTTGCAGAATTTTGAAAATAGATTCAGAAATCGGATAAAAACAATGGCTGAAAATAGTACATTGAGCGATGAACAAATAGACCTTTTAACAAGATTAATTTTTAATGCAATCTATCAAGTACAAGCTGATCGAAGAACTGTGCTGGTAACTTTTCAAGGTCAATTTGTAGATAAGCAAGGAGCTAAAGTGCCTATCAAACCCCTTGTAGTCAGTTTTAGTACGAGTTTAGATTCACAAGACATAGTTGATATAGTATGTAGACATATAATAAACAGTTCAGACTATAGAAGAGCTGAGGAAGTATGACCAGACTTAGCCAGTCGTTAATGAAGCGCAGCCAGCTTTGGTGGTATGGGTGAATTTAACTAGAATCTGTCCGAAAAATACTACCAGTCATTCCAAACTTTTACCTACTCTGTCACCCCTACTCCCTTCTGTCATTCCTGCCTGCCTCGCTGTCAGGCGGGCGAAAGCAGGAATCCAGGCTAGAATTTCTAAATCCTGAATCCCTCTACGACCAGGGCTTCGGCGGGCAGACAAGTTCAGAATGATGGGTAGGGGTTAAAAATCATTTTTTGGATAGGTGCTAGGAGCGCAACAAGAACTGTGTATGGCCCTGAGTAATTATCATCAATAGGGTAATTTCTTTTTCTGTTTAGTAGATTTTCAAGATCAGTTCAGGTGTGTGTTGTTCTAGTGGTCAGTACTAACTTTTGGAAAGGCTTCAAAATATAGACCAAAACATGGTAAAAATTGAAATTTGACAAAAGGGTGGGTTTTTTGTTAGTATTGATTCAATTTACGCATCTCTAGTAGATTAGTTTCTGCCTTACCCCGCTTATATATGCGCCCAAGACAGAATATCCAGATATTCAATTCCGTATCTATTTTTAGTCTATTAACCATGCCTAAACAGCTCTAACCTAGAGCTTTTTTTATCTTTAAGTTTTAATTGTGATAAAAAGGGAAAACGGGGGTGATGACGAATCCAATATGTTTGTATCGAGTATTCCTCAGACGAGAAGGGATTTTTTCCCGTACCTTGCAGGTTTAATAAATATTGATAGAAAAGAAGGGGGCAGGCGAGAAGTCGTGATAGATTATCAAGAAAAAGGCGGGGAGTTGGTCTTGGTTACTATTGATGGAAAGTACAGGTTTAGATTTAAGTTTGGAAACTTGAGCGTTTACGATGGAGGGCAGGCGAGCGCTGGTAAATTACTTCATAGTGGAATCTATGGTGTCGGTAGAGCGGGTAAAATAGACCTTCTCGAAGCCCCGGGACCCATAACTATGGTTAAACATACCTACCTTAAAGGTGAGCCCCCCGAAGAGTACCTAAGTGATCCCCGTCTGTTACAAAAAACTAAAGATGGTAAAGTCCTCGTAGGCGGAGTAGAGCAGGTTGCACTACCAGCCCGGGGTAGCCTAAACTACAATAGACTATTTGTGTCACGGGATCCAAATGACCTAATAGAATGGAGGAAGAGAGGAGTGATGAATTCATTTGTTGACTATTGGAGTATGCGAGAAGAAGGTGGTCTACCCGTTTGGCTAATGAGGGCAGATATAGATGTGGTCCATACTGGGGATGACAGGGGTATGAAGGTGGTTATGAGCCAAATTTACGGTGAAGGAAGCTTGTCGGCCTAAACTAGATTAGCGCGAATGAGCAGTGTATTTGCAGAGAAGAGGAAATATTTATTGATAGTTTCGGTAACATTTGCCCATAGAGTATGCATGAAGGGCCTGAGAATAAGGGGCCGAATAATGTTCAAGCGCCACTGACCAGGCGGGAGTTTTTTTATAGGTTTTCCGGATACTCAGATGCTATTAAAAAGTTAAGCGAATCGGCCGGCGTCCCTGTGCTGCCTGGGGAAAGTGAGGCTTGGTCATTTTCTGATCCAAAACGTGGACTAGAGAATGTCTCAGATTTTTTTTTAGCCCCTTACCGTTTGGCGTTAAAGCAGTACCCAGGCTTACCTAACTTAAAGAACTTAGTAGGTAATACAAGCCTTCCTGGACATGAGTTTTTTCTCAGGTCTAGTCGTCTTGCAACAAATAGAGCAGATAGAATAAAGTTAGAAGAAAGGGTGCCGGCCTTCGGATTTGAAGGTAGCCCATCAATAGTGGTTGTGGCAGACAATCGCATTATCAAAGATATAAACGAGCTCAGTGAGTATAATTCAGAATTATCCAAGAGTGTTATGCAACTTATTTATTTGCACGAACTCTTACACAGGGCTCTTTTTGAACACAGAAAAATAATACCGAAACAAGAACACCACGACATTATTTCTTTAGTACTTAACGAGTCGGTTAGTGGGACTATCGGCCGTATTAGGGCTTTTGGTACAACAGGAAGGTTTAGTAGCGATTCTTTGAGGCGAGTTACTTACTTCGTTGAACGGGATTTAAAAACCCAACAACACTAGTAGAAAGAGTTTGTGGTATAATGAAACAAAGATAAAAATGAAATGGTGAGTGGTGGAAAGCTTAGTGGTGTACTCTTTGTAGGCGTGTTTGCGCTTGTATTTTTGTTTGCTTTTTTTCTCCGTTCACAGTCCGTGTATGCAGATGTCTCTTGTGCAACTGGTCGTACTCCATACGGAGGTGGACAGTCATATTGTGGTCCGAGTGACGAGTGCGGTGGATTTTCTTATACTACCTGTTTAGACAGCGACTGTTTGCCCGGACAAGTAGCTGCCTGTAGAAATGGAACCCAGGCCTCGTGTGGCAGTAATGTGTGTGGTACATTGCAAGACTGTACCTGCGTGACTGATCCAAACCCTACTGTAGCCAGTTTGAGTGCGAGTACAACTAGTGGCACGGTTACTTTTTCCAGTACATTGACATGGGCCTGTACCAATGGCGGTACCATCAGCAACTACACAGGAAATTTTAGCCCAGCTCCATCAGGTTCAAGTGGGAGTCAAAACATCACATATACAAGCGCTGGCACATATCCTTATAGCATAGAGTGCCGCAAGAGTAACGGCCAAACCAGCACAGCCAGCACGAGCGTTACAGCAAACGCTCCTTCTGCTCCGAACATAGATGTTGTAGTATCCGGCTCATTTCCTTTACCGTACTCTGGTAGTGCAACTTATGGATGGAGCCTTACAAACGGCGCTCCAGTAAATAACTGCTATCTTATTGTCTTTAATGGCGCGTCAAGTTCCAGCAATACTTATGCTTCTGGTACCGGGAGTGGGTACTCAACCGGAAGTATGTATCCTGGTGCCAATGTTTCCGGATATTGCACCGGCCCTGGTGGGCAGGGCGGGACGGATACAGAAACCGTTTCAGTTAGTCCCGCGCCAACGGCTAGCATAAGCGCGCAAAGTGGCAGCATCGCTTACGGTGCATCTACCACTATAAACTGGTCTTCCACCAATACAAGTACTTGCAGTATCAATGCAAATGGAGTATTTTTTTCAAATTTACTTAATGGGTCTCAGTCAACAGGAGCATTAACGACAAACACCACTTATACCATAAGCTGCAAAAACTCGGTAGGGTATGATAGTTCAGGTAACCAGTCTGTTAATGTGACCGTAGGTGCTCCTCCCACCCTATCCTGCTCGCCGCAAAGCCAGACGTTTACTGGTACTACTAGTGCTACTCTAACAGCTTCAGGAGGGTATGGAGCTCTCTCTTGGGTTATCGCTTCGGGCGGCGGCTCTCTTTCATCAAGTACAGGCAATAGTACAACATTAAACGGTAGTTATAACACCACCTATCAAGTCAGAGTTAGTGATCAAGCCTCTCAAAATTCCACTTGTAATATCAGATTTGACCCAACTGCCGCCTCCCTCACTTGTTCCGGTCCATCACCAAGCCAGGTTTCCCAGTCTATGACCGCGTCTTTTACCGCGAGTCCTTCAGGCGGCACGGGTTCTGCTGTGACATGGAAAAAGAATGGCTCCAGCACCGGCGCTACTGGCAATTCCTATTCCGCAAATGGGTGGAATCCTAACCAAACTAACACAGTTACTGCAGAGTACGAAGGTCAGTCCTGCCCTATGACTTTTTATGCGTACTATGATACCTCTTGTTCTGTGGATACCACTAGCCCCATAGTCGGCCAACCTGTAAATATCCGAGGCCAAGGCGGTACAGGCACTTATAGTAACTGGAATGTTGGATCTGGAACTATCACCGCTTCCGGTAACCCCGTCATCACCGCAACCTTTCCTTCAGCGGGGACTTACACTGTGACGCTCAACAGCGGGACTATGAGTGGTAGCTGCCAGGTTGCCGTTGCTAATCCTCCCGCGCCAACAGTCAATTTGTCACTTTCTCCGAATCCAACCAGTTTAGCTTCCCCAAATACTACAACAGTTACTTGGACAGTGAGCGGTAATGCCACATCTTGTACAGCAACAGGAAATTGGTCCGGTAGTAAAAACTCTGCTGGTGATTCTGAGCCGATAAATCTAACTTCCTCATCTAGTACTCCCTATTCATTTTCCATATCCTGTTCCAATGCTGGAGGAAGTAGTCCTGTTGATACCGAAACTATCACCATCTACGCCCCCCCACAGATAACTTTAAGTAGTAGTAATGGACTCTCAGGTACCGCTCCATTCTCAACTACTCTGAGCTGGAGTAAAACATCCGGGGCAGACCCTACTTCTTGTACTGCTTCAGGCTCTTGGTCTGGCTCTAAAGTCGCGCCTCCTGGTACGGAACAAATCTTAAGCCTTAGCGCGGGGAGCTATACGTATAAAATAAAATGTTCGCTTAGTCCGGGGTCGCTGGCTATTGAGAGCAATGAGCCATCAGTAACTATCACTGTAAATAACCCAACCGCTTCCGTTACTTGTACTCGCACTACCAACCCTGCGGTTACTGGTAGCCCGGTCAGTTTTTCAGCTACTAAATTCGGGGGTACTGGTGGGGCTGTAACTTGGAGTGGTGGAGGTAGTCCAGCTACTGGCACAGGAGACACTTTTAGTACCACTTGGTCTTCCCCAGGGAGTCAAAACAGTGTAGTAGCAACTTATGAGGGAGCTACAAGCACCTGTCCAGGATTTTATGTTTATGAAGCTTTGGGTTGTACTCCAGCTGCTTCGTTTACTACAGCAGGCCAGCCGATTCAGGTGAACTGGAAGGGTGGAACTGGGACTAGTTATACATGGTCGGTACCATCTGGCACATATACAGGAACAAATCCCATCACAGTGACTTACGCAACTCCCGGAAACTATACTATCACTACTAGTGAAAGTGGCTTTACCAATGGAACTTGTAACGTGCAGGTTAAGTATCCGACTCCTACTATCACATTTACAGCGAGCACCCCGGTCAATCACGGCGGTGCATCAACTTTAACGTGGAGTTCGCAAAATGCCACCTCGTGTAGCGCGACCACAGGCCCGTGGACTGTAACACCCGTTAATGCAACTAGCGGTACTACCAGTTCAACTGCTTTGAATTATGCTCAAGTTGGGCAAACTTACACTTTTACTATCTACTGCAGTAATCCTGATTATAACGCCACTCAATCTGCGGTGGTGAATGTGAATCCGCCCACACTAAACACCTGCTCTGTTTCAAATATTGGAGTCACTTCCGCTACAGTTGGGTCAACTGGCGGATTTGGCAACTACACATGGTCGGTAACCCCGGGAGCATCTTTGTCACCACTGTCCACCACCAATGGTGGCAGCTCAACCTTAACCGGTTCTGCTGGTGGCTCATACACAGTGACTGTGCAAGACCAGGCAAGTCAGTCTAAGACGTGTAATGTGCAGCTCAATAACGCATTAACTTGCGGATTTACCTCCTCTACAAATATTCCGCAAGGAGGAACTGTTACCACAACTTCCGCCAATGGCTCTTCGCCGTACACTTGGGGAGCTACCGGGGGCACGGTGAGCGGGTCAGGGGCTAGTGTCAACATTACTTATGCAAGTCCTGGTACCTATAGTGTTAGTTTGCAGTCAGCCGGGCAAAATGTGAGTTGCGGTACTGTGACAGTTACCAGCACTGCCATCCCTATTTGTTCTTTGAGCCACACAAAACAGTATGTGAACACCAACCTTACTGCCACAGGAACTAGTGGAGATGGAACATTTAACTGGAGTGGGGGAGGCACGCCTGCTACTGGAACCGGTAGCTCTTTTACCACTCAGTACGCAAGCACTGGATTTAAGACCATCACTGTTACTTCCGGTACTGGGCAGACCAACACTTGCCAGGTTGAGATAGTAGCCTTGCCCAATGTCACTTGTTCAGGTCCGGCAAGCCTTTCTCTTAATCAGAACGGTACTTTTACCGCAACCCCAACTGGCGGTATGGGCGGTGCTGTTACTTGGACCAAAGACGGATCAAGCACAGGTGTTACTGGTAACTCTTTGACTACCAGCTTTGCTTCACCTGGAAATCATAGCGTGACAGCTATCTATGAAGGTGATACAGATACTTGCCCGGTAAGCGTAACAGCCCCCGCGCCCACACTGACTTTTTCTGCTTCGCCTACATCGGTAAACTATAATTCCGCAACTACGCTCACATGGAGTACAACGAATGCTACCAGCTGTACTGCCTCCAACGGCTGGACCGGGGTTAAAGCAACTTCTGGAACGGAGAGCAGTTCATCTTTAACTTCTAATACAACATTTACTTTGTCATGTGACGGACCGGGCGGCAGCGTGACGCAAAATGTTTCGGTTTCTGTCAATGCTCCTTCTATCACCCAGTTTTCCGCTAGCCCAAACCCTGTCAACGACGGTGCTATAACTACCATCACTTGGTCGTCCGCAAATGCTTCCTCTTGTACTGCAGGTGCTAACTCCTACGGCTTTTCCACGGGTGGAGCCACTTCTGGCAATGATGCTACTACTGGCCTGCCGTATAGTGGTAGTCCACATAGTTTTACTCTTACATGTTCCGGTAATGGGATAGCTACCTTAACTATACAGGTAGGTGTCAACGCCCCAGGTGTCACCGCTACTTTAACCGCTACACCGTCTAGCGTGTCCTACAATGGCACTACAACACTGACTTGGAGTTCTTCGGGTGCCACTTCGTGTACCGCAGATACTAACTCCTACGGCTTTTCCACGGGTGGAGCAACTTCTGGCAGTGATGCTACAACTAGCATAACTGCCAACACAACTTTTTCCATTTCATGTACAGGGCCAGGAGGTACAGCTAATGCTAGCGCTGCGGTAACTGTGGATGCGCCAAGCGCCAATCTTACAGTCAATACAAATACAGTAAACGATGGGGGTACTGTGGATTTGACTTGGTCTTCTTCCAGTGTTTCATCTTGTACAGCAACCCAAGGTCCGGGGTTTAACACTGGCGGATCAGTATCTGGCTTTGACACCTCTGATCCGCTTTCTTATGGAAGCCCGGGCCCCACTTACTTCTTTACTGTAGCCTGTACAGGTACATCTACGTATACAGATACGGAAATAGTGAGCGTGAATGCTTCGCCTGCCCCTTCTTGCAATGCAGCACCCAATCCACAGGTTACTGGACAAGCAGTCGTATTTACAGCGAGCGGGGGGAATGGCGCCTTCACTTGGTCAGGAGGAGGAAGCCCAGCTTCTGGTTCAGGCGGGACTTTCACAACCACTTACTCAACAACAGGAACAAAAACCGTAACAGTTACATCTGGTGGGCAGTCGGCCAATTGTACGGTACAGATCAATGCCTCTACACCCATCAATGTAAACTTAACTTACGCCCTTAGTCCCGGAAGCGGAGTAGAGCCGAACGACGTGACTTTGAGTTGGGACATCTTAAATGAAACCGCAGACTTTTGTCTTGCCTCTGGTTCCTGGAGTGGATCCAAATCCACTACCAGTGGCTCAAGTGAAATTGACTATGGGAAAACTGCCGGTACTTATACTTACACTCTTTACTGCAGTAATTCCAGCTCAGGTCGCAATCATACAGACACGGAAACTGTCACTATCACTCAAAATAGTCTGCCGCCCACGGTAGCTTTGTCTTTGGAGCCAAACCAGATCACTCCTTCCGGATCTACAGTAGTGACTTGGTCTATAACTGACGGACCAGCGACTTCTTGTACTGCTACCTCGTCACCTTCACTTTCTGGTTGGAGTGGGGCGAAGTCTTCCACTTCCAGCTCCCAAACTTTGTCCGCCACCGCTTCTTCTAATTGGTGTAACGACAGTACCGGGGTAAGCTGTAACACCTCTTGGACCACTAGAAGAAAGATCACGTTTAACAATTCAGCTTCCACGGAAAATTTGGTTAACTTTCCGGTTTTGATCCAGCTAAGTTCGAGTAATATAGACTACAGCAAAACTCAAAACTCCGGGCAGGACATACGGTTTGTGGACCCTTCAAATGATAATCTAGCGCTTAATCACGAGATTGAAACCTGGAACGAGTCGGGCGCTTCTTATGTGTGGGTCAATGTGCCGCAGATCGATGCCGGATCTACTACTGATTATATATGGATGTATTACAACAACGCATCCGCGCCGGACGGTCAGAATGTGAGCGGTGTGTGGAACAGCGCATATCAGGCAGTATGGCATTTAAACGAGACGGTTGCGGACGAGGGAACTGCAGCGGGTGTGTATAATGATTCGACCACTAACAACAACGATGGTACACAAGCAGGACCAGACGACGTTGCTTCAAAGATTGCTAAAGGCCAAGTTTTCGACGGAGTTGCGGATTATATCAACGGCGGAAGTGCCGCTTCCTTGGACAATTTAACCGCAAGAACTGTATCGATGTGGGTTAAACGGACTAACACCGCAGCCGATCAAACGCTGATCGCTAAAGAGCCGGGTGGTAGTCCTTATGTGGGTTGGGGAGTGGGCATGAGAAGGTTAGGTGGGTCCAATGGTCCAGGGAAGGTTAGGGTTTCTCAAGGATGGAGCACTAGTCCAAACACCGGTTGGGCGGCTTGGTATGGATCTACCGATGTGATAGACACTAATGCATGGTATCATGTCGCAGTGTCCTATGATGGAACTAGTGCAACAAATGATCCAAAAATCTATGTGAATGGCAATGCGGATACAGTAACAGAGATCTCAACCCCGTCAGGCACGATTGCGAATGATCCCGCTTCAAATTTGTCGATAAGTAGTACAGATAGCGCTTCAGAGATTTTAGACGAAGTCAGGGTTTCAAATGTGATCCGAAGCGGGGAGTGGATAGAGGCTGAGTATTTGTATTCTGCGGACAACGCCCGTTTTACCTACTCTACTGAAGAGGCGTACAGTACTGGATTTACTCCAGGAGTGTATGATTTGACCTTGTCTTGTAGTGGGCCGGCTGGCAGCTCGCAGGATACAGTCCAGTTGACTGTGGCCACATCAGCCACGGCTGATATGCCTTTTTCCGGCAGCTTGTCCGGTACTGGTTGTACAGTAGATGCTCCTGGTACAACCTGTAATGCCACTTTGGTTGTCAATACCACCAACGCTACCAATACCATGGTTAGGAAACGGGTAGATGGGGGAGCATCACAGTATGTAACGTGCCAAGCTGGAGGTGTAACAGGGAAAGTCGTGACCGATACCATAACTGTAGGGACCAATGTAGTCTACGAGTTGTATAACGCTCCTACTTGTGCTTTTACTCCCTCTTCCGGCGTGCCAGCCAATGTAGTCGTGTGGTGGGAAAACGGGGCAAGTATCCCATCTGGATGGACTTGTATCTCCTGTTCTGCCGGGCAAAAACTTTTCAATGTTTTTCCGTATATCAGCGACACGACCACAACAGCCGGTGGGAGTGCCACGCATACCCATACTTTGTCCTTTTCAAGTGTGGGCCTTGGTGCTACGGCAAGCGCTGGAGCTTCAACAAATGCTACAGCGAGCTCTACTCACAGTCACGGATTTCCAAATATCACGAGTGGAACAGGAAACAATGAGCCACCATACCAAAGTTTGGTTGCCATAAAATCCGTTACTGCGACCACTTTGCCAGCTGGGGCTATAATGCTTTTTGATTCTGCTTCAATTCCATCCGGCTGGACTAGGGTTACTGCTTTAGACAGCGTTTTCTTGCGTGGTTCAACTAGTACCAGCATAGGAGGGGCCTATGCGCATACTCATACGTATTCGGGAACTTCTGGTTCAGCCTCTGGTTCTAGCAACATGTCTAGTACTGGCACGTCAAAAGCCTCATCTACACATACTCACCAAATTACTTCCCAGTCTTTAGTTTCCGACAACATTAATCCCGAGTATGTTAATTTAGTATTTGCAAAAAGTGGGGTTGCGGAAAGTATTCCAGCTGCTTCTTTGTCTACCCTGGTTGACGCAAGTCCTACGGATTGGGCTAGTATCTCCGCAACGAGCAGCAGTTACTACCATAAATTTATCAAAGGCAGCGCAACTCCGGGAGGGATAGGGGGAAGTATCTCGGGCCATAACCATACCGGTTCAGTGACAGCCACTTCTAGCGCCCCAAGTGCTACAGTTACTAGGACCGGCTCAGGATCTTCTGTAGGTTCAAGCAGTCACACTCATAGTTTTACTTTTAGCATAACAACTGACAACACTTTGCCGCCCTACCAGTCTGTGGTGTTGGCAAAGCATCGTTTTCTAGCAAGCGTGGCAGTGGCCGCTACCCAAAACGCATCTCTTGCAGCAGATGTTTCCACTTCTAACAAAGACATCATAAAGGTAGGGACTACGAGTCTTCCATATTCTACTGGGGCTGATGCCGAGGCGAGCATAACTGGGCCGCTTTCAGAAGGGGATGACTTAACTTTTGCAGTTAATTTTCGCAACACTGGAGATGGGGCAGTAACCGGAAATTTGGTGTTTACTGATACGCTTTCCAACCTTGTTGCTTTCCCTGATCCTAACAACTACGCAGATCCGGATTTGGCGCTAGGTTGGCAGGCTGCTATCTACTGCAATGACAGTGCGCTGACAGATACTAACTCATGCAATGGTAAGTACTCATTGGATGCAAACGTAACCTATGTTCCAGGAACAACTGAAGATCTACTTCAGTTTGTGGTTAGGCCGGTCGGGGCAAGTAAGCTCAATAAAAACGAAACTCTAACCTTAGTTTATGTAGCTAAAACTCAGGGCTTGGCATCTAGTTATAGTACAGTCTTTAGACTTAAAAATAAGGCCCAAGTTGACTATGCTGATGGCAATGGTCCTAGCACTGTAGCCAGCCCACAAGCAGCTTTGGAAACTCCTGCCATCTTGTTTTATAGAGATCTTCGGGTACCACTCTTGAAAGAGTCCAGGTAAAATTCCACTTGTTTTCCCAATTCCTTGTTTTCCCAATCCATAAGCGTATGGGGATTTTAAGGCTTTTTGTTGCGGAAAAATTAAAACTTAGTTATAATTCCGCCATGCTAAGCATAGAAGAAATAAAGAAAATAGCGGCTTTGGCCAGGATTAGCCTCACAGATGATGAGCTTACAAAGTTTGCTCGAGAACTGGAGCAGGTTTTGGATTATGTCGCAGAGCTGCAGAAAGTAGATGTGGGAAATGCAGAAGAGGTCAGTCAAGTTACTGGTCTGGTTAACGTACAGCGGACCGATGAAGCTGTGGTAACTCCTGTGCGTGAAGAACTTTTGGCGTGCGCCCCAGAAATCAAGGATAACTACATAAAAGTTAAGGCTATCCTTTGATTTTCCCTCTTTCTCCTACTTAGAGCAGGCAGGAATGACAGAAAAGTACGGAGAGTTTCATTTCCCCCTCCGTCATCCTGATCCGCCAGCCGGCGGACAGGGTCCATCCCCGTTATTTCACAGCCTAGATTCCAGCTTCCGCTGGAATGACAGAGAGGGAAAGCTGGAATGACATTTCTCCTCCGTCATCCTGATGACAATCAGGATCCATCCTCGTTATTTCACAATCTATTCTGACATCCTGAATTCAATCTAGATTCCAGCTTCCGCTGGAATGACAAAAGGGGGGCTGGAATGACAGAAAGGGTGACATCAATGACAGGAAGTGGAACAGGGAGGTAGAATGGTGTTAGGATGTTAAAAGAGTTGGAGGAGATAGTGTATTTTGCATAGATTTTGAATGCTTAAGAAAACTGGTAAATTTTATAAAACTGTATGGAATTGGAGAATTTAGAACTTTCGGAGCTCAGAGAAAAACTGGATAAAAAAGAGTTGTCATCTGTTGAGATGACTGAGTATTTTTTGCATCGCATAAAAGAACAGGACGACAAGCTGAACAGTTTTGTAACAGTGTGTGAAGAAGTGGCTCTGTCACAAGCTTCTAAAGCGGATGAGTATATAGCAAGCCCGGGCGTGAATCCGTTTTTATGTGGCATACCTTACGCGGCAAAAGATCTCTTTTGTACCCAAGGAGTACGCACCACAGCCAGTTCTAAGATTTTAGACCAATACATCCCTCCTTACGATGCAACTGTTATAAAAAAGTTAAAAGAACAATTTGGTGTGTTGGTTGGGAAGACCAACTTGGATCAGTTTGCCCACGGTTCTTCTACTGAAACTTCCTTCTTTGGGCCAACCAAAAATCCTTGGGATACAACTCGTATACCTGGAGGCAGCAGTGGGGGAAGTAGTGCTGCGGTGGCAGCTGGTTTTGTACCTTGGGCGCTGGGCACAGAAACTGGGGGCAGTATCCGTCAACCGTCTTCACTTTGCGGAATTTCGGGTTGGAAACCTACCTACGGAAGAGTCTCGCGTTACGGGGTCATAGCCATGGGCTCGTCTTTGGACAGTCCGGGCGCGCATGCTAGAAGTGTTAAGGATTTAATCCAGATAGCAAATATAATCTCCGGGGTAGACGTCCACGACTCAACCACTGGTAATCAAATTTCGAGTTTCGAGTTTCGTGCTTCAAGTTTAAATGGCCTCAAGGTCGGGGTGCCAAGGCAGTACTTTGTAGATGGGATGGAAGATGGTGTAAAACAGAAAGTTTTGGAAGCGATTAAAGAGTTAGAAAAGCTGGGGGCTACTTTAGTAGATGTGGACTTACCTAACACAAAGTATGGCTCTTTGGTTTACGCCATAGTTGCGCCGGCTGAAATTTCTTCAAACCTTGCTCGTTTCGATGGTATCCGTTACGGTCATAGCACGGGTAGCGCGGGAAGTCTTTTAGAAGTTTACGAGCAGTCCCGTGCC
>CAYYEK010000009.1:0-20866 GCA_964470855.1 uncultured Candidatus Saccharibacteria bacterium | reverse complement strand
CTTTGAGTGACTTCTGCCACCCGGGTGACCAAGCCCAAGGTCACCGAGCGCCACTTTACAAGCCAAGCAAGACCAAATGAGTCTATCACTATCACCGCTCCAAAACCCACCACCAACGAGACTAAGTGGCCAAACAACAAAACTTCATAAAAAGAGATCGTCATAAGTTTAAGACCTAAAGTTTATAAAATACTCATACCCATGCATAGCTGCCAAAGCAAGCCAGGTATTGAACACAATGTTGCCGCAGACCAAAGGCAGCATCACTCGCCAGTAAGGATACTTAGCTAGGCCTGAAGATACTACTATAAAATCATTGGAAGTCGGGATCAAAGCCCCGTAAAGAAAGATAAACAAAGGCAAAAGTCTCGGATACCTTGCGCCATACGCAAATAGCCTTTCTAACCAGCCCCGGATTTTACCTGGGATGATCTCTCTGCCCTCATACCCAACCAGGTATGATACAGTGTCCCCAAGCCCCACACACAAGCCAGCTACCAAACCAAGTATCCATGGATTTGCCCCACCTATGGCAAGCGCGCCCAACACCCAGTGGTAAGGTATACCGGTAAAAGTTGACAACCCACCAAAGAAAGACAGGATGCCTATGATCACATACGCATTCTTCACACCTATGTCCTGCACGATCTGCTGAGGTGAGTACAAGATCAAACCTAAAGAGATGGACAGCACCGCTGCTATGAGTATGACTTGGGGCAATATGTGTCTTAACCTTGGACTCATCCTCCTTGCTCCTCCTTTTGTGCTTCTGGCGGCTCACCATGTTTTTCCACAAGATCCATAATCTTGGTATGAGGTAGATCATTGTGCAAAGGTAGTGAAAAGTAAAAAGTAGACCCCTTTCCCTCTCCTTCGCTTTCTACACCTATCTTGCCTTTGTGGTTTTGGATCACTACTTTGGCTACATATAAGCCAAGCCCGATGCCGGTAGAGTGGATAGCCGAGTCTTTGCCCCTAGTATATTTATCAAAAAGTAGAGACGCAACGTTTTTAGCCACGCCCTTGCCGGTATCTTTAACTTTCACACATATATCCGTACCGTCGCTTTCTATCGAAACTTCTATGCTACCTCTTTGGGTATACTTGATGGCATTATCTATAAAATTATTGACCACTTGGCGGATCTTTTCCCTATCTGCCAGTACCTTTGGCAACGGCTTGCGGGGTGGGGTGTAAGAAAGTTCTAGCTTTTTCAAGCGGGCCTGCGGCAAAAGCAGCTCTACTGTTAAACGAGTCAGCTCTTCTAGGTCAGCTGGTTCAAACAAAAACTCCATCTTGCCTCGCTCTATGCGCGAAGCATTGAGCAAGTCTTCTATAAGCGAAATTAGAGAGTTGTTCGTGATTTCTGCTTTGACCAACATCTCTTTCACACCTTCATCCATCTGCCCATAGTCACCCTGCCGGATGGCGGATAAGTACCATTTCATAGTCGCCGGTGGAGTACGAAGCTGGTGACTGATCAGAGTTATGAAATCCGCCCGCGCTTGATCCAGCTCTTTAAGTTGCACATTGGCCGCCTCTAACTCCTTTGACAACTTCGCCAACTGCTCTTTTTGACGCACCTCTTTTATAACGCCGCGGATTAAAAAGATGCCTACAACTATAGTAATTAGAAACAAACCGTAATTTATGACTTGGTCTTGCCATGTAGTAGACAACAACGATCTAACAAACAGGAAAATCCAGAGCAAAAACGTGGAAACCTGAGCAGCAATAACTTTAATGTCAAACAAATGGTGCTTACTTATGGCATAAGCTATGGAAGCAACCATGCTTAAAGAAAACAAGGGACCTATGTATATGTAACGATAGTTCCCCATGAAAGGTAAAAACAAGTCAAAAACCATTCCAAACAAAAACCCAACTGAAGTTCCAAGCAAAATGAATTGCAGTTGTTTTTTTTCTGTTGGATCGTCTGTTTGACTAAAAGTCCTTAAAAGCCTCACATAGGCTAGGGCTACAAAAGCCAGAAAATACGCCCCGTAATACAAATAGTTCACCCGATTAAGCTCAACGTCTTTGCCCCAACTGGTGTAAAAGACTCTTTCAACTATAAATTTTGGATCTAATATAAACAGACCGATTATGACGACAAGTGGCAGTACAAACAATACTGGCAGATAACTCCTTTGGGAAGAATTTTTATTTAAAAACAGCCAAGCAAAATACAAGAAAAACGCTGGTATCCCAGCCGCGGCTATGTAGTAAAAATTAGCTATATACAAAGCTCTAGTAAAATCAACCTCAAAGATAAACAGCGCCAACCCAACCGCCCACATAGAAGCAAACAACACAAACACTGCATAAACTGTATTTTCCTTACTCCTTTTGCCAAACAACACAAATAGACTCAACAGTGAATTCACTGCGGCTGTGATTAGAAGCAATACTGATTGAATGGACATTTTTATTTCTTTGCTACCACCATGCCGTGGATTTTTAACGGCTCATAAAATGCTCTCATCTTATTATACTCGAACCCAGCCCGGTTGGCTAGCGCGGCTAGCTCCTCGGCTGTTCTATATATCATTGGCCAGTCTATAACGCGAGTTATAAACCGCTCTTCCTTGTTATGACTAACGTTTGAAGTTATCAAGACCCCGCCCGGTTGTAAAACTCGATTAATTCCTGAAAACACCTCTAAAACCTTATCGTCTGAAAAATAATCCAACAACCCAACAATCTCTACCACGTCATACTTCTTGTCAGGTAAGTTGCGCAAAAAATTGCCCACCGTGTCCTGTACCCACTCCAACCTAATCGGCAGGTGCTCTATGTTTGTGGACAAGCGCTTACTATACTGGATAGCGTCCTCATTCTTGTCTAAAAATGTAAGGGACAACTTCGCGTCAGGGAGATAGTGACCTTGCTGGACTGTTTCAATTATAGCCCTAGATGAACCCGAAGCGATGCTAATGATTTCTATCTCCCTATCTTTTTCGCCAATGCCAAGCAAATGGTTTTTTAGCTCCCTTTTTACAAACTTTAGGCGGTTTCTGACCGCTTTTGAGTTATGAACATTGAACCAGATGTACTTAAAAAAACGATTGCCGAGTTTTTTTATGGAAAACAACTCCCCTTTGCTATACAACACTTCCAAGGCTTGGTGGTTGGTAGCATTATCTATCACCACTTTCGCGGAATGATTGGTTTTTTTGATTATGTGTTTAAAATTTTTGGGAAGATTATTTAAGATCGGTAAAAATACCAGATCCAAAATTCTTCTCATAAAACCAAGGTGCTCTAAACCTAGATCTGGATCATTGTCTACAAAAGCCTGAATCCCAGTTTGGCCATCACCTTGCAATACGGAATTTGTCATAGTTTAATTCTCCAACAACTTAATGAATAATTGTTCAACCTCCGCGCGCAATAAATCTATAACCGGATCCAAGTTCTCGCCTACCGCCAAATCCTTGTCTTTCAAAGTAAATGGCTTGCCAACCCTGACGCGAACTTTAGGGACCCGTAAAAAACGCCACTTTATGCGGTATGTATGAGAGATGGCCATAGGCAAGACCGTGAGGTTTGGTACTTGCAAGGCCAAAGCAGCTGCTCCAGCTCGAAACTCGCCTAAAGTTTCATCTCGCACACACCGACCTTCAGGAAAGATGATCAAAGTCTGACCAGCATTTAGTAAGGCTTTGGGAACAGCCAAGGACCTTTCCAAGCCCTGCTTGTAGAAAACCGGCACGCAACCCATAAAACGATAAAACCAGCTGCCAAACTGGTTATAAAACAACTGATCCTTAGCAAAATATCTCACTGGAAACAAAGAAGGATTGTAAGATAGAGCATTGGCCACTACTAAGGGATCGTAGTAACTTTTATGATTCACCACCACAAGCACTGGACCTGACTTGGTAAAAGAAGCTTCAAAATCAACATCCAGCCTAGCCCAAAATATGGGCATGATAATTTTTGAGATCCACAAAGAAACTTTTTGTGTTACGGCTACTCCTATTTGAAGCCACCTAGGCTCGCCTTTTTCGAACTCAGGAAAATACACGCTTGGATTACTCATAAATGATTTTCGGCTAAACTTAGCGGGAAATATATCATAAAATCCAAAGCCTGTCAAATCCTATGTAAACTTAAGCAAACCCGAGCATTCGCGGATGCTAACTCTATGTTTCAAAGTTTGTGGTATTATATATCCATAAACCTCTTATGCCAGAAACAAAGAAAAAAATCTTAGTGGTTGAAGATGATGGTGCGATGCGAGAAATCGTAACCCACAAACTGGAGTTACACGGCTTTGAGGTTATCCAAGCTGAAGACGGAAAAGTAGGTTTGGAAAAATTCGCGAAAAATCCACCTGACTTAGTCTTGCTTGACCTCATGCTTCCGGAGGTGGACGGTTTTGCTGTTTTAGAAAGCATCCGCAAAAATCCTGATCCACACACTTCCCAAGTCCCGGTCATCATCTTGTCCAATGTCTGGAACGACCAAGACATCTTACGAGTCAAAGAGTTAGGCATAGCCGACTACATGGTCAAGGCCTACTATACTACAGAAGAAATCTACCAAACCGTAGTTGCGATAATGGAAAACCGCCCTTTGGAAAGAAAGGCCTAGTCAAGAACCTATCTTATTCTGTCATTCCTACCCCTTCTGTCATTCCAACCTGCCTCGCTCACAGGCGGGCGAAAGTTGGAATCCAGGTTAGAATTTCTAGATCCTTATTTGCCCTCCACTCGCCTCGCTAAGGCTCTTGCGAAGCGGGTAGGCGGGTCTTTTTTATTTTTCAACTCGCACTTCAGCTGCTTCCACTGCCACGCCTTCCGGCAAGTGCTTGCCTGAAACTTTTAGTTTTCCACCCATAGGTAGATCCAACACGCCTACTTTTTTTCTGCCCAAGACGAGCTTAGCGTTTCTGATATCCACTCCGTAGATCACCCCATCTGCCACCACTGTCAAGTGTTCTGGAGAGCGCATCACCAACTCACCAGTAAACTCAATCTTCACTTTCCGAGTTCTAGACTCCACCACTAAAGCATGTACTTCCCCTTGCGGTCTTTCCCACAGCCCCTTAACCCGCACCTTAAGACCAACCACCAAAGTATTTTGCAAAAGTCCGGCAAATGAAGTTAAGGTATCTGTTAAAACTTCAACCAAGCCAAACAAAGCTGTATACAAAGTAAAACCTTTGGAGGTTACACCTTCCACTTTCCCGGTCAACGTAGTTCTCCTCGGATACACCGATCTGTCTACAACGGTTTTGGCTAACAGACTGTTATCACTAAACACATCGCCAGATACTTCCACCCGGTCTTTGGCTCGTACTTCTTCCAAAGGCAGCGGCTGCATATTTTTCCTGAAAATTTCTGCCTGACTTGCGTCTACATCATACACGCTGGCCGCGCGAGTTTTGACTTTAAGCCTCTTGCCTATCACCTGTTCCACTGTGCCCTGGATTGTTTTCTGCATAAATTTGTTTTAATTTTTTACACATCAACTTTTTTCACTTGCCCGCTTGTAGATCCCCGCTTTGCTCTCGGGTGAGTTGCAAAGAATCCAAGTAGTTCATAACTAAAATGCCAAGCAAGATAAAACCCAAGATATATAGTGAGTGAAGGTTAAAGCTTGGTAAGTGGTTTATATAGCTAGCGCCTGTCACCTCTTGCCACGGCCAAACTTTGCGAAGACTGCCCAACATCACCCCAGCCAGAGCCACCACAGCTAGATCGTGATGCTTCTTAAAAAGCCAAGACAGAAACCTTGCAAAAAACGAAAGACCAAATGCCGCACCCAAAGCGAACACGAGCAAAATCGTAAAGTTGAAATCCGTCACTGCTGCCAACACTTGGTGGTATTTCCCCAACAACACCAAGATAAATGAGCCGGAAATCCCGGGCAAGATCATAGCGCAGATCGCCACCGCACCTGACCAAAAAAACTGCCACAACGACTGCCCAGTCTCTACTGGACTAAAACCCACCAACCAGTAAGCCCCTAAGGCTGCCACTAAAAACAGTGTTATGTCATGCAGGTCCCAAGTTTTCACTCGCTTAACAACAATGCGGATAGAAGAAACCACAAGTCCAAAAAAGAAAGCCCAGACAAAGGCCGGATACGCTGTAAGTAAAAAGCTAAGCAAGTTAGCCAAAGAAAAGATTGCTAAAAACAAACCTGCAAATAGTGGCAGCAAAAAACCCCAAGGAACACTCTGGAAAGCCTGCCGAAACCTGCCTGTGAAGAACAGCTTCAAGGTTACACCAGAAACGACTTTGATCGTCTGCAAAAGCTCTTCGTAAATGCCATATATAAATGCTATGGTTCCACCCGACACACCCGGAACCAAATCCGCGGTGCCCATGGAAAACCCGGTGAAGAATAGTCTACCTGTTTTTGCCAATGCTTTTTTCATATTATTAGGACCTACGCATTTGCCCAAGCTCGAGGCAAAATACGAGGATTATTTGAAAGCGTAGTACTACTACGGTGAAAATAACCGCAGTATTTTAACAAAGAGATCGGGCAAAAGCTGTTTTAAGAGGAACTTCTTAAATTTATAAATTTTTAGCGGTGCGTAGGTCACTTATATTATTTTATGCTATTCTCTACCCTTATTCAACCTCCTGCGCCCGTCAAAGGTCTCCCCCAAAGGCGCGGTCCGTCTCTGGTGGAAATTGTCACATGTAAAGTGTTATCTGTCTGGCCAATGACTCCCGCCTCTGATGGAAAAATCAGGAGTCATTACAGTATTTAATAATCCGGATTCCAGCTTTCGCTGGAATGACAGAGTAGGTTGATGGTTATTATTTCCTATTCGCTTGAAAAAAATCGAAAATTAATACATTTGAGTTTGTTTAGGATTTAGAAATTAGTATTTAGAGCTTCTAATATATATTTCCAGTTGAATGTTATCAGTCCCTTACTCTTCACAGCTACTTTAGCTATACTGTCCACAAGAAAAAGATGAGATCTCGAACCTTAAAGCTTGAATCTAAAACCTCGAAGCTATCAGCTATAACCTGAGACCTAGCTCCCATTCCTCTCCTGAGATAGGAGTATTCCCCTCTTCTTCCTCTCCTAAGATAAAAACCTTCCCCGCTTTTCCCTCTCCTGAGATAGGAGTATTCCCCTCTTCTTCCTCTCCTAAGATAGGAGAGGTTAGGTGAGGTATGAGCTTTAAAATTTTCACACCTCACCCACCCCCCCACCTAAGAGAAGTGAAAAGTAACAATCTTCAACCTAGAAGCTATCAGCTATAGCCTAAAAGCTGCTAGCCATAAGCTCAAATCTAGGATAGAAGCTAAATCCATATGCCCAAGAAAGGACTACTGGCCGGACCCAAAGTCACTAAAAGCCACTCCACCATCATCCCGGAGGCGGCCAAGATTATCCTATTCTTAAAAAACTTGAGCGATGTAGACAAAATCGTACCTTCAGAAATCGTACCCCTGAAACCCGCACCCAAACACTTGAAAATATCCAACATCCAAGCCGGACTCAAACTAGCAGTACGCGGCAATAACGCAAGACAGATTATCTACGCATACACAACAGACCCAGCAGGCATAACCGAAAAGCTTCAACTGTACTGGCAAAAAGCTGCTTAACGTCTACCAACTAAAATTACGCTATCTTTACATAGCGTTTTTATGCGTAAAAGCAGCACTTACTTCAGCAATTTTTACCTCAATAAAGGTAGATTTTAACTATTGACAAAAGTG
Organism: uncultured Candidatus Saccharibacteria bacterium; assembly: GCA_964470855.1. Classification (GTDB taxonomy): domain Bacteria; phylum Patescibacteriota; class Doudnabacteria; order UBA920; family UBA920; genus CAYYEK01. The sequence continues at coordinate 13,166 of CAYYEK010000009.1, read as the reverse complement.
TTTGTTTGTATTAGAGTTATATCTTTGCTAAGACATTAGCAAGTAAGAGCGCATACAAGCAAATATCATTAAGTAAGTAAAATATTGGCCAAGAAAGGTCGATTTAGCCTATATTTTGCCTAATTATTATGCGCCAAAACTTCGCAATTAATCTAAAAAAGCATTAATTTAAACTCTATGAATACACGCATCAACCAAACCGTGGCTAACATAGTCACTTCAGCTGTTCTAGCAGCCGTAGCGTTTACTTTGGTTCAATTCGAACCCGCTACTGCCGCTACTATCATTCCAAAAGATGACCCTACTTGCCAAACAGTCAAAATCCTGTCAGCTAAGGCCAGCACCTTCTACAGCACTACAACCACACCAAGCAAAGCCATAGACACCTACACCAGCACATCTTGGCAAGCTAAAAGCGGTGTTCCTCAGTGGATTGAAGTACAGTTGGCCGAGTCTTCTGATGTCTGGGGTGTTAGACTACATGTCAACCAAACACCAGACGCTACAAGATTGCCGAAACCAACCCCAGCCAAACACACGATCTTGGTTGGCAGCACAACTAATCCTACTACCCAAGCTGCTTACTACAATCAAGACCTCTTCAACGGCAAATGGAAAAAAATTGAGTTTGCCACCCAAAAAGGTGTAAAATTTGTACGCATCCGTACCGACTACACCCCAGCTCCAAGAGTTGCTTGGAATGAAATCCAAGTGTGCGGCCAAAAAACTACCACTACACCAACAGTTACTGGTAGCGTTTCAGCCAACACTTCCGCTCTGACCTACTGCCCAACCGATCCTTACGCACAAAGAGAGATTGCTACTATCACAGCTACAGTAACCGGTACTACAGCAAAACTCGTAGCACAAGGGTTGAATTCTACAGCACCAACCCTGCCAGCTCCGTTTACTGGCACCGTGACATATTCTTTTTCCGCCTTTGATATCCAGACGGACAGCTACGGAAACGGCTCTGCCACTTTTACCCTAGTGGACAACGCTACGGGAGCAACTATACCGAACTCTAACTCTGTTGCTGTGTATGCCAATCCAGTCTGTGCTCCGACTCCAGTTGAACCCACCGGTTCCATCACCCCCAACCCAAACTATGTCTCATTGTGTGGTTTAAACAACCGCCCCGAAACCATCACCTTAACCGCAACCATCTATAACGGCAGCGGCACGGTTGAAGTCGGTTCCACCCAGAACACATCTTATAATTTCACCCCCGTGCTTATTGCTTCCAATGGAAGCAATCCCGGCACTGCCCCGATCAAAGTTGCTGCTAAGGATTTAAGTGAGGCCTCTGCTGTTACATTTAACATCAGAAGGACCGATAACGGCAAATATCTGGCTAACGCAGGAGCTGTTGTGTATAGAGATGACCGCGACTGCTACAAACTCAACGCGATCCAAGGGTTCGATAACGGCCAGTACACCGATACTTTCGCCTACGACGACACCTATGTAGTCCTATACGGTGGATTTGCACAAACCGGCAATCAACTCATCCAATACGGAAATGTTGGTGGTTATATAACCTACGAAAGCCCAACCCAGATTAACGTAAAACTTAATCCCGGTACTGGTTATGCGGATTTTGCGATTCGTAACATCGCTGGCCAGTCAGAGAGACGTGGCATAAATGTCATCGCCAAAGCTCCAACCGGCTCCATCACTCCAGGCGAATCTTATGTGAGCTACTGTGGACTTTACGGAAGACCTAAATCAATCACCTTTACCGCCACCATCACCAACCAAAATGGAAGAGTAGAAGTTATTTCTGCCAACAATACGAATTACAGTCTAAATCTGGAAGTTACACCATACAAACCAGGCGAGTGGACAGTAGACGAGAACCAGCTTAACTACGAAGGCTCCTCGGTAGTGTTCGGCCTTCGTTCAAGCTCTACAAACGAACTTCTGGCAAGCGCCATAGTTTACCGCGATGATCGCGGATGCGACACCGGTAATATTACTCCAGGCGAAAGCTGGGTGAGCTCCTGTGGCTTATACGGAAGACCCAGCAAAGTAACACTAATCGCCACTGTTAATTGGGGAGAAGGAGAAGTGTACGCTAGCACCACTCAAAATACAGGCTTTCAGTTTACTCCCATACCAGTAACCCAATATGTGCCAGCGACCTGGACTGTAGACGCAAGTCAGCTTAGCCCTGACGGCTCGGCCGTGACTTTCAACATCCGCAAAGTTCCTGGTGGATGGAACCTAAACAATGCCTACGCTGTTGTGTATATGGATGACCGTAACTGTCAGTAAACACTCGAGTACTTAAAAATAGGTTCAAACAACCTAAGACAACCCCCCAACAAATTTGGGGGGTTTGTTTTTTTGCTCCAACCGAGTAAAAATGCTGTCCATCCTGTAACTGCTTCCTGTCCTATCTGTTAAACCCAAACATCAGATGGTCGGGATTTTTACCGTAACTTTTCACTACTTGGGTACCTGTCATAGCAGTAGTCTTCGCCCAATTAAACCCAAGTAAACTGACAGTGCGTTTAAGTGACTTTATGCTAGGCGCTTCTATCTCCAAGTAAGCAGGTATCTCCGGATACTCATCAAGTTCTATCACAGCATCTCCAAGTCTAAACTTAGTTCTATATTTTTGCCGAAACCGAAAAGGTTTTAGGCCTATCATTTTCAAGATCGCATCCGTGGTAGCAAAGTCAGACACTCGAACCTCTTTTTCATCCCGCACCAGCGCTGGTTGTCCTAAAACCGCCTCTTTAACAGTTAAAAAGCACTTGCTCCCCTCTTTGCGCAAACGGAAAGACGACCACGGCCCTCGTCGCTTGGGAAATGCGTAAAACACTTCGTAGTATAAAGTCCGAGCCACAAGCAAACTACCGCCAGCAGCTAAAACACGCCTGCGCGCCTCTTTTGGTTCAACCTCTAAAATTTTGATCTCTATCTCTCTCATACTTGACTCTATTTACTACTTTCTATTCTTGCCATCTGAGTACCTGCTGTTTGTTCCAAATTCTAAATTCACACCTTCCGGTGTCCGCACCCTTCCCAACAGCACGGCCGACGCATACCTTTGTGCATTTTGTCCAGCCCCACCACTATTCTTCGTTTCCTAGTTTCTGCCTTTTTTGCAGATGTCACCCAACAGATCCACTCATTGCGCGCGAGCGGAGTTATATCCTCCCAAACTTTTTTCGCTACAGTGTCTCCCTGCACCGCAGTTTTTAAGTCCTGAGGTATTTTATGCGGAATGGAAGTTCTACCTTCATCTTTTTCATACTTAATAGAACCCAAGCTACAACTTAATTGCCTCAAATATCATTTCTTCACTCTCGGGACTTGCCAGCTTGCCATCCCACCCTCCATATACTGCCTGGACTTTATAACCCTCGCTCTCCAAGGACTTAGTAAGCTCTTCCCTGGATCGAAATACAAGCTCGTCGGTAGATACAACTATTTCGTCAGAGTTAATAAAATGATAGTAAAGTTGGTATTTTACTCTATTATCCTTTATGCCTAGCAACTTGTACCACCAGTCAATAGGACCAGTGTTTGGGTCCACAACTCTTCTCGGAAATTCTGCTGTTGGCCATGTTTGGTACGGTGGGAAAATTGGAGTACGACTATCGAACAGTATATGCCCACCTTTATTTAGCACTTTATAAGTGGCCTTAAGCATGGCCTGCCACTCGTTATCATTGAGAAAAAATTGAGCAACATGACTGGTCATTAAAACCATATCTGCTTTAAAGCCATCAAACTTTTCATAACCACCCTCAGTCCATTGTACTTTATTGGCATAAGGTTTTTTCCGTGCTATGTCTAACATTGCGCCCGCTGGTTCTACACCAATTACACTATAATCACGCCTAGCCAGCTCGCACGTTAAAAGCCCTGTCCCACAACCAAGGTCAACAATTGTCTTAGGGGATAGTTTTTCAATTTCTGCTAACCAAAAATCACTATCTTCCCCCAAGGAATTTAGACTGTCGTACGCCGCAACTAAACGTGGATCTGAAAATTGTCTAGAATTTGCTTCTTCCATATACAAGCATTATACCAACTAACCTCCACCCTCCCAAAAGCTACGCCGGCTCTTTTCTTCTAAACAGCAAACAGAAAGCAGTGGAGATGAGCACAGTAAATACCGATGCCCCCACAGTCCACTCAGCACTGCCAACTATGTTCCCATAAATAAACACCGGTATCCCGAACACAAACGCGACCAACACGCCCCAAAATACTCCGCGCTCACTTAAACCACTCCAGTAAAGACTCAGTACAGTAGGCACCACCACACAAGCTGCTATGGTGTTGAACACCCACCACAGTTGCTGCAAACCAAAGTGCGGTATGTACACCGCTGCCAGCGAAACCGCAAGGCCCAGCACGGTTATCCAGCCCATTGCAAACCGAGCCTTGCTTACGGCTTCTTCATCGCTTTTTGGCTTTACTATATCTGTCACCCAAAGTGAGCTAGCAGCAGAAAGCCCGGCATCTAAAGCAGAAGAAAGTCCAGCTAGTAGCATGAGCACAAACAAAGACACCGCCCAAAAAGGAAGCAAACTTGCTACTGCCTGCACTCCCACCATGGACGCATCCACCCCTGCTGGCAGACTTATACCCAATGCTGGGTTTGCAGCTAGAAACCCTAAGCTAGACAAACCTAAAGGCACTAAGCCAAAAAGTACCGATCCAAAAATAAAAGCCTTCACTGCTTTCCCTTCCTTTATAGCAAAAGCTCTTTGCCAGTTTGACTGGTCTGAGATAGACCCAGCCAAAAGCCCTATGGAAGTGACAATGCCGAAAGAAAATGCCACACCAGGGTCAAACATGCTCCCTATGTTTTGCACCCCATGAAAACCCGCGCGCATTGCCTCAAACCCTCCTCCTGCTTGAAAGGCCAAAGGCAGCACTATAAGTCCTATGGCATATATAAGTCCTAGCTGCACAAAGTCAGTTACTATGGAAGCTTGAAAACCAGAGATGGTTGTGTAAACCAAAACCATGAGCGCGAGTATGGGCATAACAGTTGTAAGCGGGATACCAGTGAGCAAGGCAAGCAAACTACCCCCAGCAAACAGCTGCACGACTACTGCCATGAGTTGGTAGAACAAATAGGGAAACAAAAAAACTTTGTGTACTCGCTCGCTTCTAAGCCGATACTTTATGTACTCGGTAAAAGTGTAACCTTCCGGCAGCCTTGCGCGTATGCGCGGAGCAAACACAGCAAAAACCAGTAAAGCCAACACATTCGGCAAAGTAAACCAAAAAATTCCCGCCAACCCTTGCTCATAGGCTGCTTGCACAGAGACAAAAAGCGCTGGCGCCCAAATCCACGAAGAAGCAATACTAAAACCACCCAAAAACCAACCCACCTTCCGGTTGGCTAAAAGGAAGCCTTCCTTTGTTTGCCAACCCTGCCTCCTGGCAAAGTAGTAGGTAAATAAAGTTATTCCCACGGCAAAGACCCCTAAAAACCAGTACCCCGCTGTTTGCGATACATAACTCATATGTAGAAAGCTTGTTACTTTTGACAGTTTGGGCTGCATTCTATACAATTATCAGTGAGTGGCAAATACCACCACTATTTAATCCATATGTTATGTATAGAGAAATCCTTGAAGATCTTGGCCTCTCCCCCAACGAAGCAAAGATATATGAAGGCTTACTGGAAATTGGCAAGGCTTCTGTTCCAGATATAGCCATCAAAATAGGCGTTCACAAAAGAAACGTGTACGACATAGTACCGAAGCTCCTTAAAAAAGGGCTCATCTACCAAATTGCGGAAACTAAAGAAAACACCTACGCCCCCTTAGAACCCGCAAAACTCTCTGAACTCCTTTGGGAAAAAGAAGCTAAGCTTAAAAGCATCCTCCCAGCCTTAAACAAGCAATTTAAAAAAACCACTACCGGAGAAGCAGTTTATGTATACAAAGGCACGGAGGGTTTTAAAAACTACTTAAGAGACATCCTAGAAGTCGGTGAGGATGTGTACTTCATAGGCGCGAAGGGTGGCTGGTTCGACCCTGCATTGCACACCTACATTAAAAAGTTTTTACAACAAGCCAAAGGCAAGGGCATAAAGTACCACCACATCTTTGACGCTGAAGTGAGGAACCTTGCTCCAGACTTAGTTAAAACTTTAGGCAAGCCCTACCGGTTCCTACCCAAAGCCTACTCCACAACTGGTGCTATAGACATCTTTGGCGACCACATTGTCACCTTTTCTGGACTCACACTCAAAGACATAACTGAGGACGTTACTTTAGTGGTTATAAAAAACAAAGAACTTGCGGACTGTTACCGCACTTGGTTTAAGTTTATCTGGGACCACTGCAAAGTAGAAAAGTAAAAAGCAGGCCCTCGCCTGCTTGTTTTTTAGCATCCACCGACTAGTTGACTATTGACTAGCAACTACCCCACTATCAACTACCCCACTATCGACTATCTGACTATCTTCCTTACCCCTCCCCTCTGGTCATCGTCATCGTTATAGTTATTGTTTGCCTCCACTATCCGCTGCACGCTACCCCCTAAACCCTACCCGCGTCCCCACAAATTCGGCGTTAGCTTTTGCATAGGTTTTGTAAGTAATATTATTTATCAAACAAAGCAACATACTCATATAGCTCAAAAGACCGGTTCCTTGAAAAGCCGGTTTTTTCCTTAATAATCCCTTTTCTCGCCAAATCTTCAACGAGGCGATTGGCAGTGATAAATGCAACATCAAGCTCTTTGGCAATTTCACTCACACTCATGATTGGTTGTGAGAACAGCTTCAGCAACAACTTCTGGCCGATTTCCGCACGTCTCCCCATTGTCATTATTTTGCTCTCGTATTTTTGTCTAAGTGAAACAATGCTTTCAAAAGTTGATTTTCCATTCAGTGAGGTTTCAATCACACCAGATAGAAAAAACTTTATCCACTGCTCCAGACTGCCTGAAGATCTTACCAAAGTCAGCGAGTCATAGTACGACCCTTTGTTACGAGCGAAAAAGTCCGAAAGATACAGTGTTGGTTTACGCAGTATACCTGCCTCTACTAATTGCAGTGTTATAAGCAGGCGACCAATGCGCCCATTGCCATCTAGAAAAGGGTGGATTGTTTCAAACTGGTAGTGACTCATAGCAACTTTAATCAAGAGTGGAATATCAAGATTTCTGTTATGCCAAAACTTCTCCAAGTCAGACAATAGTTCTCCGACCTCGCTTGGGTGTGGTGGTACAAAAAATGCATCTTTTAGGCTAGAACCGCCAATCCAGTTCTGGCTTGTTCGCACTTCCCCAGGCGTTTTGTGCTCTCCGCGCACCCCAGTCAGCAAAATCTTATGCGCTGACCTCAGTAGCCTTACAGAGAGCGGGATGCTATTTAGTTTATCTATGGAGTGGTGGATGGCATCTATGTAGTTTCTGACTTCAGACCAGTCATCTCGCCTTTCTGGGTCAATATCTTCTCTCGGTGACAAAACTTCATCTATGCCGGTTTTCGTACCCTCTATGCGACTTGAGGTAGTGGCTTCTTTGGCGACGTGCATTTTTATAAAGTAGTCTACATCCGGCACCAGGGTAGAGTAGGCATTCAGTTCACCCAAAAGACGCATTGCCTCTGCTAGCAATACATCTATTTTTCGGTCTATCCACTCAAAAGGCTTGTTTATTGGCCGAGGACTAAAACTTTTGTACTCCAGTTGTTGTTTATACACTCCGGATTTAAAGGATTGCTTCATAAGTGAAAATAAGTTATTTCATATTTACACTTTAGCACATAACTGAAAATATGTAAATTCATATTTTCAGTAAACCTGCCCACCTTCTCTGTCATCCTGCTTGTCCGCCTATGGCGGGAGCTTGTCGACCTGTCCGCTCCTCGAGTCTGAGTCGATACATCCTCGGAATCGAAGACCATAGCCTTGGCAAAGGCGGAGGGATCCCCCTCTGGTCATCGTCATGGTTATTGTTTAGTTCTCTGTTTTCTGTTTTCCATTCGTGCTATTTGTGCCATTCGTGCATTAGTGAAATATCTACATTATAAATTCCCCCCCCCTGTCATCCCGAGCCTGGTCGAGGGATCCCTTTCCCCTGCAATAGTCACTGTTATAGTTATAGTTACTGTTATCGTTTCTCTGCTCTACTACTCTACAACCTACTCCCCACTATCGACTAATAGACTATTTAACTATCGACTATCAACTGCTCCACTTAACAACTAATCTCCTTACTACCTCTACCTCTCACAGATTTTCGTCTAAAAAAGTAAACAGTACCTAAAAATGCTACCACTAAAACTACGTTTGCCGATGCATTCACCAAATTTACTCCCCACCTCCACTGACAGCCACCTCTACTGTAGTACACACTTGGAAGCAGCACCCCATAACCTCTCCACTCCACATCTGCTGTGCACATTATAAATCCAACAGGCTCTGGGCTCTCCACAATAGTCACTGAGTATGCTGGCAAAAACTTTGGAGCCGAGTTAACTGGAAAACAAAGCCACGCCAAAACGAGCAGCATAGGCAAAACGAGCCAAAGCCTATTATAGAGCAAACGGAAAACAAGCCCTAGCGTTACCAGCACTACAGATAGAAACAAGATAAGTCCGGACATAACGCTTACTTCTAGGAAGTAATCAAATGCCAGAAGTGATCCGGCTATAACTAAACTATCTCCGAGAAATTTAAAAATGTATTCAACAACCTTCCTCATGCATACATTATACCCTACAAATAAAATAGCAGGCCCTCGCCTGCTTGTTTTTTAGCATCCACCGACTAGTTGACTATTGACTAGCAACTACCCCACTATCAACTACCCCACTATCGACTATCTGACTATCTTCCTTACCCCTCCCCTCTGGTCATCGTCATGGTTATTGTTATTCGTCTTCCGTAGAAATTATAGCTTTAAAATAAATTGTTAGTAAAATTGTCTGTCCAATGCTAAACTACCTTCATGCTTGGCTCGTTTCACAAATACAAGGTAGTGTACAGCTACCTCTGGAGAACTTACGGCAGCTCATGGACAGTGAGACTGTCTTTTATTTTGCAATTCATAACCAGGATATTTAAACTTGTTATTCAGCCTATTCTGGTTAGCATGACCATCACTAGACTTTCTCAGCATGACTTTCAAGGAGCATACGAGGCTGTGGCCTGGTTCATCCTCGCAGTAATAGTATACGGGATCATGATCCCTCTCACCAAGTATCTTGCTTTAGGTGGTGAACAAAAATGGTACGGAATTATCGTAAGAGATTATTTTCAAAAGCTAGTTAGTTCAGACTTGGAGTACTTTAACTCTCATCTTTCGGGGTACCTGACAACCGCAACAAGACAATTCGTAGACAACACCCTTATTCTGGTACGCTCGGTCAGAGACACCTACTTAAACACTGTTCTCAGCATTCTATTTCCGCTTGGCGTAATACTCTACTTGAACAGATTACTAGGAGGCATCACTTTATTGCTTACACTTATACTAGCTACATATCTTTTTTGGTCTTCTAAAAAAATTGATCCGCTTAGACACAAAAGTAGGGAAATTTACAAGCATAACTCTGGCAAGATGGCAGATGTAATCTCTAACATCTTAGCTGTTAAATCAACCGCCCAAGAGCACCGCCTTACTCACCTAATCCACCAGGACTCTAAAGCCGAAACCAATGCATTTCTAGAAAGATACAAGCTTCAAATTAAATTCATTGCCGCAAGAGAAGCCATCACGGTCATTTTTTTTGCTGGGCTTCTGCTATTCACCGTCAGTTTGATGAGTTCCGAAAAAGTTGGCTTACCCACTGCAATTTTGGTAATTACTTACATCACAACCATACTCCTGGGGATTAACTCACTTTCGGAAAACCAAGACGACCAAGACGACCTAGTGGATAAAATTCTTCCGGGTTTTGAGCTTTTAGGCAGAGAAAATAAGGTAGGTGATCCAAAAAAACCGAAACGCTTCGCTCACCCTAAAGGTAACATCAAGCTTTCAAACATAACCTTTGCATATGAGAACGTAAAACCTAACTCCACAGTTCTCTCAAACTTTTCACTGCACATACCAACCGGACAAAAACTAGGTGTTGTGGGCCTTAGTGGCGCAGGCAAAAGCACCCTAACAAAGTTACTTTTAAGGTTCGTCGACACTGACTCAGGAACTGTGGAGATAGATGGCGTTGATGTAAGACTGGTCAAGCAGTCTGACCTAAGAAGAAATATCGCCTACGTCCCGCAAGAGCCCATGCTTTTTCATTCCAGCATCAAAGAAAACGTACTTCTTGCAAACCCAAATGCAAAAGAGCAAGAAGTAAAGCAGGCACTAAAAGCAGCTCACGCCCTAGACTTCATTCAAGCACTCCCGGAAGGGTTAGACAGCATAGTAGGCGAGAGAGGTGTAAAACTTTCTGGTGGCCAAAAACAGCGCATAGCCATCGCAAGAGCAGTTTTGCAAGATGCTCCCATTGTCATTCTAGACGAAGCCACCAGTGCGCTAGACAGCGAAAGTGAGCAAATTATAAAAAGCTCTTTTGCCGAGATTTTTAAGAATAAAACGGCTATAGTAGTTGCGCACCGGTTAAGTACCCTTTCGGACATGGACCGCATAGTAGTCATAGACCACGGCAAGCTGCTAGAAGATGGCACGCACGAGGAGTTGCTCAAAAAAGGCGGACTTTACGCCAATCTTTGGCAACGCCAACTCCACCATAAGGAAACTTAAGGCCAGCAAAATCTTTTCCCAAAAACTGTCTAGAGGTATTCTGTGAGGTAAGGACAGCAGCATGCTCTACTTCGCACCAAGATTATCCCAAGCAAAATAAACCTCACTCAAAAACTACACCACATCTTTTTTCTAAACAGCAAACAAAAAGCTTGCGGACGCTACCGCACTTGGCTTCGGTTTCTCTGGGACCATTGCAAAGTAGAAAAGTAAAAAGCAGGCCCCCACCTGCTTCGTATTCCCCATTCGTACTATATGAACAATCTGCGCATCTGCGATTTATTCTAGATTCTAAACTCTAAATTCCAACTTCTCTTACCTGTTTCCCACCCACTCCTCACTATCGACTAGTTGACTATTGACTATCAACTACCCCACTATCAACTATTTTACCTACCACCTATACTACATTTACCCGCCTTCGCCCTACGAGCTACGGACGGGCAAGCTACTCTGCCACTTTACAACTTTCTACTTACGGTTCTCCCCTCCTTGGTCACTATTATAGGTATGACTTCCTCTCTTCTACTCCTACTTTCCGCCTCCTGTCATTCCAAGCGAGTCGTCGAGTCGAGGAATCTCTCTGGTTAGGGATTCCCGCCAAAGGCGGGTCCGCCTTGGGCGGAAAAGATCAAGAATCTATACTACTCCCTACCTCCTACTACGCCTAGTTAGTGTTTCTCCTCTGCTACCTCGAGTTTCAGTTTTATCTCGACGCGGATCAAATTCATGCCGTTCATAGCTATCTCTATAACTAACCCAAATAATCCAATAGGCACGTATGCCTATATCAACCCTTGTTTCATCCCCTCGTCTTCTCATTACGTCTGATTCATGTTTGGCGTATTCTCTCTCTATTCCAGGATGACAACGGTCACAAAGCAAAACTGTAGGACCCTCCCCATTATAGTGACACTGAGGATAAACATGGTGCTCAGTTAAACCTGTTTGTCGACCGCAACGTTCACACTTTGGTCCATTGCCCATACTAAAAAATATTAAACAAAAACACACTTCTTTTCAAAAAGCATGTTGTAACTAGCCTATTAAATTAACCAACTAGCTATATTTTGTCAACAAGTCTTAAAATGCGCGTACAGCAAAAACTCTATTCTTATAGAAATCTTATAAGTTTTTCCAAAATTCTTCTGCTTTTTTATTCTTTCTGGATCCTTCGAAAGCATATCAGCAAAAGCAATGAGAACACTCTCACGTTGTTCGGGCATAAATCCCATATTAGCCAAAAATACTGTTGTTTCAAGGGCGTATGCGTAAGCATGTCCACTTTGTATCGCCTCCAACGCCCCCTTCTTCATATTTGCCAGTGACTCTGACGAGTCAGGATTTTGAAGTTCTTCCATAAAAAGTATCTTAATGTTCACTAAAATTTATCATACAATACTTTTTCACCAAGACGCTACTTTCTACTTACTTATTTCTGTTTAGCCTTTACTATTTGTGCCATCCGAGCAATCTGCGCACCTGTGGTTTTTTCTCTACTCTATATTCCAGATTCCAAATTCTAGACTCAACCTACCCCATCTGAACACTCTGCGCATCTGTGATTTTCTAAATTCTATATTCCAGATTCCAAATTCTAGATCCTACCTACCCCATCTGAACACTCTGCGCATCTGTGATTTTCTAAATTCTAAATTCTAGATTCTAACACCTATTCACTGTTTTCCATTCGTGCTATTTGTGCCATTTGTGCATTAGTGAAATATTATAAATTCCCCCCCTGTCATCCCGCGTTACTCACACGCTCTTATAGTACCTATAGTATGACGACATTTTTAAAATTTTAGCAACCTTTAGTGGCTCCCCGTTTTTAACTCCTTTAAAAGCAAGCTTTACCTGTTGCATAGAAAAGTGCCCGAGTTTTTCAGAGTTTGTATTAGATATCGCTGGATCCTGCTTTCCGTCAAAGACAAAGTCGTATACATACTTTTTACCCAAAACTTTATCGGCCATAAACTTAGCTTTTTCGTAGTGGTCGGGATGGCTCACCACTAGTAGTTTCATGTACCCATACTTTTTTAGTATATATTTCCAGGTAAAATAAAAATTTCCAGTAGTGTTTAAAGATCTTTCTTCTTTAAAGATTGCTCGTCTAGGCAAACCTAGCTTAATAGCATAGTCCGCCATGAGTTTGGCTTCAGTAGTCTTGGGTTTTATTTTTAGTCCACCCCAGTGCCGTCCGGAAAAAATAACTCTCGGGGCAACACCTTGTTTGTAAAGCTCATATGCTTTCTCAACTCTACTTTTGAAAATTTCCGGTTTTAGACTTGCACCTAAAACCAATATGGCATCATAAGTTTTCATAATTTTATTATACTCATCCCCATACAAAAACAAAAAGCAGGTATGGTGCCTGCTGTACTTTTCGACTAATCTCTTTTATTCAGTTGACCCCATTCCTCATTGATCTGTTGTAGTTGTTTTTTAGCTTTAGCCGGAGTACC
>CAYYEK010000008.1:0-21162 GCA_964470855.1 uncultured Candidatus Saccharibacteria bacterium | reverse complement strand
GGTAGAAATTCGCCAGTCGTATTTTGATGGGCACCATCACTTAGGTGATGGTGCCCATCTCGTGTCTTGTTTTTAGTGGGGTTCGTAGGTAAAATACTGACATGCTAAGAACGCAGCCAGCAAAACAACTTATCTATCTTGATCATGCTGCCACCACCCCGGTAAGACCAGGGGTATTTAGGGCTATGCAGCCTTTTTTAACTAAAAAGTTTGGCAACCCCTCCAGCCTTTACCGGGCCGGAGTAGAGGCTAAACAAGCCTTGGAAGTTGCTCGGAAAACAATTGCTGACCTACTTTATGTTCAGCCCAAGGAAATAGTTTTTACTGCAGGCGGGACAGAAAGTGTGAACCTGGCTATCTTGGGAACAGCCAAGCATTACCGTAAGCAACATAAAACTGGCGGGCATGTTATCACTACCGCGATAGAGCACCATGCAGTCCTGCATGCGGTTAAGGCGCTTGAAGATCAGGGATTTAAAACCACCTACCTCAAGGTTGACAAGCAGGGTTTTGTAAATCCAGCTGACGTGCAAAATGCTATCAGAAAAGACACGTTTTTAGTGTCCATCATGTATGCCAACAATGAGGTTGGCACAGTTCAGTCCATAGCTCAGATCGGCTCGATAATCCGCAAAGTAAACAGAGAAAAAATTGGTTCCCAAATACTTTTTCACTCTGATGGCTGTCAGGCGGGTGGGTTTTTGAATCTGAATATGCAAAAACTTGGAGTAGATGCATTTTCTTTAAATGCCAGCAAAATTTATGGCCCTAAACAGGTGGGAGTGTTATTTGTGCGGACCGGTGTCAAGCTTCTGCCACTTATATACGGTGGTGAACAGGAGCGGAATTTACGAAGTGGTACGGAAAATGTAGCTGGCGCTGTTGGCTTGTCTAAGGCTTTGGAGTTGTCTCAACAAGAAAAAACAGTAGAAAGCCCTAGACTAGTAAAACTGCGCAATGCTTTTGCTGAAAAAGTTTTAAAACAAATCCCAAACAGCTTCCTAAATGGTCCACAGTTAACGTCATCTTCCCGAGGCTACCCACTCCGAGGCTCAGACTCGAGGAAGAGAGGTGTTGGGGGTGAGGATTATAGATTGCCCAACAATCTTAACTTTACTTTTAAGGGCGCAGAGGGTGAGGCAGTTATGCTTTACTTAGATGCCTTGAACATCGCGGTGTCTACTGGTAGCGCTTGCGCTTCAGAATCACAAGATCCGTCTCATGTTCTAAAGGCCATAGGGCTTTCCGACCGCGATGCCCGTGACAGCATCCGCATTACTCTAGGTAGGTCCACCACCAAGCAGCAGTTGGACTTTACATTAAAAGCTCTGAAAGAAGTAGTTAAGGTTGTAAGAGCTATGTAAAAACCCCTCTCGTATTTAATATACAGGAGGGGTTTTTGTTAGCTTTTTTTAAGTTTGTTTATAGCTTTTGCTAAGCGGCTTTTCTTCCTAGATGCAGTGTTCTTATGGAGGACTTTCTTTTTAGCTGCTTTGTCTAGGGCGGCGTATGCTGCGGTTAAGGCTTTTAAAGCTTCGTCCACATTTTTACTTTCCAAGGACTTCTTCACGCTTTTTACGGCAGTTTTGACCTTGTCTTTGGTGCGGAGGTTATAGACTCTTTTTCTTGCAGAAGAGCGCATAGCCTTCATAGCTGACTTTGTATTTGGCATATATTGAGAATCTTGAATTTAGGATGATGAATTTAGGAAAGCGAACAACCTTTGACACGGTGATAGTATTCTACAGGTATATTTATGTTCTGACAAGAGATGTGGTGTATCAATGAGCTGTTCTTTAGTAAGATCATCGCAGGACTTCGCGGACTCATGGTTTTCCTCTGTTGAGTTTCGATAGTTTTTTTACAGAAGCGATTCGGTCGCGTAGGCTAGCCGCTAATTCGTCTCAGTAGTAAATCTCACTGACTTGATTACTGCGGGATTATGCTTTGGTTTTACTTATCTATTTAATTTTTTCAATTTTTTTATTTCAGCTATTTTATCGCGTAAGCTAGCCGCTAACTCGAATTCTAGGTTTTTTGCAGCTAGGTCCATCTGGTCGTTTAACTCTTCTAAGTAGAACTTAAGCTCGGTTTTGTTTAGCTTGCCCGGATCTACCTCGCGAGTTTCTATACCGGGTAGTGCTTCAGGTACCCGCCCGCCAGCGAGCCGGGTGTCAGCGATCGCCTTCTGAATACTCGCAGGGGTTATGCCGTGGTCTTGGTTGTATTGTTCCTGGATTTTTCTACGGCGCGTGGTTTCGTCTATGGCGCGCTGCATAGAGCCGGTCACGCGGTCCGCGTACATAATCACGTGCCCATGTAAGTGCCGGGCGGCTCTACCCATGATTTGCATAAACGCGGTTTCGCTGCGTAAAAACCCTTCCTTGTCGGCATCTAGAATTGCCACTAACGAAACCTCCGGCAGATCAAGTCCTTCACGGAGTAGATTGATGCCGACCAAACAGTCATACTTTCCAAGCCTTAAGTCTCGCAAGGTCTCAAGCCGTTCTAAGGTGTCTACCTCCGAGTGGATATAGTGCACCTTGACCCCGGCTTCTTTCAGATACTCCGAAAGTTCTTCTGACATCCGTTTAGTTAAGGTAGTAACAAGGACGCGTTCTTTTTGTTTAACCCTTTTTTGGATTTGTTCAAGCAAGTCATCCACTTGGTTTTTAATAGGCTTTATCTCAATAGTTGGGTCAAGTAGACCAGTTGGCCGGATGATTTGCTCAACCACCGCAAGCATAGACTTTGGAATTTGGAATTTAGAATTTAGATTTTGTTTACCTGCCCGTCTCGCCGGAGGGCGGGTTGTTTTCTGTACGCTGTTTGGTACTTGCACATTTTCTTCTAAGGACTTTTTAAGTTCATAGGGTCCTGGGGTGGCTGAGACATATACTACTTGGTTTACTTTTTTTTCAAACTCCGCAAATTGTAAGGGGCGGTTATCCAAAGCGCTCGGTAAGCGAAAACCGTACTCTACTAGGGTGGTTTTTCTGGCACGGTCTCCGTTGTACATTCCTCCAATTTGCGGGATAGTTTGATGGGACTCATCTATAAACAGTAAAAAGTCATCCGGGTAGTAGTCGATCAGGGTTGAGGGTGGCTCACCGGCCAGTCGGCCGTCTAAGTGCCTAGAATAGTTTTCTATGCAAGCGACAAAGCCGGTGTTGACTAGCATCTCCAAGTCAAAGTTGGTGCGTTGCTCTAGGCGTGCTGCTTCCAAAACCTTACCTTCAGTTTTCAGTTCGGCAAGCCTATCTAAAAGTTCATCTCTGATTTGTTCTATGGCTTGTTTAACCTTATGTTCAGAGCTGACAAAATGTTTGGCTGGGAAGATTGTGATAGCAGGTAAGGTTTCCAGGGTTTCTCCGGTAAGTAAGTCTCTGCGCTCTATGGTTTCTAGCTCGTCACCAAAAAAGCCTAAGCGTAGCACTGTATCTTCGCCGGACAAGACTATCTCCAAAGTGTCGCCTTGTAGCCTGAAAGTACCGCGCCTCAAATCCCAGTCGTTACGGCTGTACTGTAAGTCAGTCAAGCGCCTTAGCAGTTTATCCCGCTTGTAGCTTTGGTTGGTTGCAAGGTTTATAGACAAATCCAAGTAGTCCGCTGGATTTCCAAGTCCGTAGATGCAGGAGACTGAGGCGACTATGAGCACGTCTTTGCGGGTGAGTAGGCTTTGGGTGGCGGCATTACGCAGGCGGTCGATCTCTTCGTTGATCTGAGTTTCTTTTTCTATGTAAGTATCGCTTCTGGGGATATAGGCTTCGGGTTGGTAGTAGTCATAGTAGGAGACAAAGTAGTGGACAGCATTGCTCGGGAAAAACTCCTGAAACTCACTGGCCAGTTGGGCAGCTAAGGTTTTGTTATGGCAGATAACCAAGGTGGGTTTTTGGATTTTGGCCACCACATTGGCCATGGTAAAGGTTTTACCACTACCCGTAACACCCAAAAGAGTTTGGTATTTATTGCCTGCAGCCAAAGAAGCTAAAAGCCCTTCTATGGCCTTCGGCTGATCACCCGCAGGTTTGTACTTGGAAACTAACTGAAACATAGCCATTGTTTACAGAATATTTATACATCCAAATTTTTGCATAAAATGAAAGATAAGGGTAGTATGTGCGTATGGGAAATGTGATTGAAGTACAAAACTTAAGAAAAGTGTACAAGCTGGCCAAGCCTGGCAAGGGTGGCGAGAAAGAACTAGAAGCTGTAAAGGATATAAGTTTTGAGGTAGAGTCCGGTGAGGTTTTTGGCATTTTAGGGCCCAATGGCGCTGGCAAGACTACCACTTTAGAGATAATAGAGGGTTTAAGACCGCAAACTAGTGGTCGAGTAGTAGTCTTAGGACTGGACAACCTTCAGGAGGTAAAACAGATCAAGAGTCGGATTGGTATACAATTGCAGTCAAGCAACTACTTACCAAATCTCACGCTTTTAGAACTATTGCAACTTTTTCAATCGTTGTATGCCGGAGGCAAAAGCTCCAAACTCCATCCGCCAGCTGGCGGACCAAATTCCAAACAAACTCTAAGCCCAAATGTCCAAATTTCTAAACCAGAGGCAAAGAATGCAGGGGAAGGTAGGGATGCAAAGCTGTGGCAGCTACTCAAGTTCGTAGGATTGGAAGAAAAGGCCCATGAGCAGGTGAAGAACTTGTCGGGCGGGCAAAAGCAGCGGTTTACTTTGGCCACTAGTTTGGTAAATGATCCGGAAATTATTTTTTTAGACGAACCCACTACTGGGCTGGATCCAAAAGCTAGACGAGATGTGTGGCATTTGGTCCAAGACATAAAGGCTCGCGGTGTGACTGTGGTTCTGACCACCCACTATATGGAAGAGGCTGAGTTTTTGTGTGACCGAGTTGCTATCATAGACCATGGAAAGATTTTAAAAATAGCCTCGCCTAAGCAGCTGATTAACGATTTGTCTCACACAACCCAAATTTCCTTCCTAACCGATCAAGCCTTACCTCAAGATCTTTGGGCTCCTATCAGGCAAGACTTAGAAAAAGTCTATAGTCAAGAGCCGAAAGTGGTTTTAGAGATAAAAACTTTAGATACTGTAGGTAAAGTAGTAGAGATACTAAAAAAACGCAACATTAACTTTAGTGGTTTTCTGGTTCGAACAGCCAGCCTTGAAGATGTATATTTAGATCTTACTGGGAAGGAGTTTGAAGCGTAGTATGTCTTTCTTAGAACTTCTAAAAGCTAACTTAAAAATTGTTTACCGTGATGCGGGCGGTCTTTTTTGGACCATTGCCTTACCCGTGGTAATTTACGTGGTCCTGTCGCTTTTACCCATCAACCGGTACTTGCCGATAAGTTTTGACTACTCAGACTTCGTATTACCTGGGATTATCGCATACGTAATTATGCAAGGGGGTATATACGGCCTAGGTTACTGGATGGTAGACATGCGCGCCCAGGGAGTTATCAAGCGCTTTTTGGCAACACCGCTAAAACAGTGGGAGCTGGCTTTTGCAGTGGTTGCGTCCCGGTTAGTGGTAATGGTAGCGCAAGTCGTGTTGTTGACTTTGATAGGGATACTATTTTTCAGCGCTCCTTACCAGTGGAATGTGATTTCTACTTTAGTATTTACTTTTTTGGGTGGAGGGATCTTCCTCATGTTGGGTCTTTTAATTTCTACTATGGCCGGCAGTTATCAGGCAGCAGCACCTATAACAGCAGGATTAGGGCTTCCTATGACTTTTTTGGGCAATATGTTTTTTCCTATCGCAGTTCTACCGCAAACAGTACAAATTATTGCTAAAATTTTGCCTGTGACCCATCTTGCACTAGGGCTTAGGACTGTTTATCTAGAAAAGTTTTCCTGGGCAGCCATCCAGTCACCATTTTTGGTTTTACTGTTGTGGTTTGTGATAATGCTCGGCCTTACGGTTTGGCGGTTTAGACTGAAGGAGTAGGTGGGTGGGATATGGAATAAGGAATGACGAATAGGGAATGTTGAATTTTGAATATAGAACAAACCGCCTCGCTTATGCGAGGCGGCTTTTATTCCCAGAGCTTTTGGGTTTCTTTTTTGTATAGTAGACGATACAGGGATACTACAGGTAAGAGATGAAACGGCCAAGCTATGTAGACAATCAGGGGAAAGCCAAAAAGGTGACTTTCTGGCCATGGCGCGTTTTGATACGCATACCTCCACAAACCGCCCGGGCCGTTAAACGTCTCATAAAGAAGAGCAGAGAATATGCCACCTACAAGCAAGGCCAGAAGTGGCCAGAAATTTTTTTTATACATTTCATATAGTAGCGAAGTTTCGTGCCGCTTGTATTCTAAGTATTCCAACACTAGCCAAATGCCCAGAAAAACCGAGAAATACCAGTACCAGATATCAGGTGCACCTTGGCGCAATGTGTTGATTTGCAGTGCTTGTGATAGACCATCAGGCGGCAGGTTTGTGACGATGATACTAGTGGCAACACTTACAATCAACACTCCCAAAAGTCCCGCAGCAGTGTAAAGCCACCCAACTCCTTTTAGGCTGTCTTTGTGCCAGCGCTTTCTAAAGAGGTGCTCCAGCACTGCCTTGGATCCCAAGTAAACTTCTATTAGATAAAAGGCGTAGACCGCAAAACCAGGAACAAAAATTACTGTGTAAAAAGCAATATCCCAGTAGGGATAGTGCCAGAATTTTCCCAACCAATTAAAATACAGTTCCAGTAACAGTCCGAAGATTAGTCCTAAAATTAAGAAATGCTTTTTATGCCTATCTCTTTTCAACAAGGAGAAGCCAGAGAATTGCTCTGATAAAAAGTCAAAGAAAAAAACTTGGCCCATATAAAAAGCGGCATTGGCTAGACCGACTATGCTGTGTCTTTGGGGGAGTTGCCAATACAAGAATGATCCTGTTGTAAGCAGTACTCCATAAAGCAAGTGTTTATGTGCTTGTTTCATTCTATATAATAGAACCTATCCGAAAAATAATTTTACTCCTATCCGTCATCCTGAACTTGATTCAGGATCCATTAAATAAGCCAAATTCTGGATTCCAAATCTGGTTTGGAATGACAGAATAGTATTTTTCGGATAGGTTATAGATATTATACAGCCGTGACAGTTGAGTTGCAGCTATAGAGCAGGTCAGTCTGGACTTAGCCTTAGTGTTTATGTTAGTATACCAGCTATGAAGACCTTAACTTACAGAGTCATAATTCAACCAGACGGAAAGTATTTTCATGCCTATGTTCCGGCCCTTTCTGGGTGCCATACTTTCGGTAAAACCATCCAAGAAGCACAGAAAAATATAAACGAGGCTATACAGCTTTATGTGGAAAGCCTCAATGCTTTAGGGGAGCCAGTGCCTGTAGACAGTAGTTTTGAAAGTTTTGAAACTATAGACATCAAAGCTCTTAAGAGTCCAGTGTATGCCTAAATTGCCAGGAGTTACTTCTAAGAGGTTTATAAAATTTTTAGTTAAGCTGGGTTTTGTAAAATTTCGTAGTCGGGGTAGCTACCAGATGTTTGTACACAAAGATGGTCGAAAAGTCATAGTCCCGGTACACGGAAGAGATATACCCAAAGGCACCTTACACGGCATGTTGAAAGATATACAGATTTCAGTTGATGAGGCGTTAAAAATGTTGTGACAGGCACTACTGGTTCCAAGTAGTGCTTTTTTGTTTTTTAATTGGTATGTCCCAAGCAAGGGATAGGGCTTGGGCGATTGCTGAGCCGACCCGAAGGCCTGTTTTAGAGCCTTCACCGATAATTAAGCTGATAGCTGTTAGCTGATAGCTGTTAGCCTTTTGAGAGGATAGGAATTTTTCAAGGTGACGCAAGACATCGCTTTTTTGGGTGAGCGGCAGGTCAGCCTCGTAACTGGCCACTACTTTGCGCCCCTCCATAAGCTGAAATTTTACTTTGTCACGATCTTTGGTGTTGATAGTTAGGATCATAATATACAATAACAATGACAATGACTTTGACCAGAAAAATTAAGAATTACTTAGGTATATTGTAAACGCTCGTAAGCGTTTAGCAAGACTTGCTATTTCACCAAGTAGATTAGAATGTTCATCCGCATTAAGATAGTGACTCATTAATGCGCAGTCTAAGCAGGCCACTACCTCATCAAGCGAACAATGAGCCCTGTTGATATACACCTTACTTTCTTTATCAGTAGATTTGTTTGAGCCTTCCGCGATGTTAAGTATTACAGAATTCACCGCTCTTCTGAGTTGGTCAGCAAGTGCGTACATTTCTTCTTTAGGAAATGTCTTTATTAGATCGTACAGCTATATTCGTAAATGCAAGGAATCTTTATAAATATCCCAATCCCTGAAGCGAAAACCATTTGCATCTGGTATCCGCGCTTTAGTGTTTTCCGTATCAATATTTGTGTCTTGTCCGGTCATAGTCAAAGATTATAGTCATTGTTGTAAGTGTGAAAGTATCTCTTTCACAATTACTCTGTCGTCCCAAGGCTCGTAATATCCGTTTGCTCTGGCGATTTTTTGTTCTGCGCCTTTGCCGGTAATGAGCACCAGATCCCCGGGCTCAGCCAGACTCAAAGCTTTTGATATCGCTGCTTTGCGGTCGGGAATTTGGAAAAGGCTCACCCCTTCAGTTTTTTTACCAGTTGTCAGAGCTGCTGTTGCTATATCTTGGATTATCTGCTTTGGGTCCTCGTCAAATGGGTCCTCGTCGGTGATGATCGCAACATCTGCAAATTCTCCAGCTAGTTTACCTAAGTCAGTTCTGCGTGACTTATCGCGTACCCCACCAGTAGCACCAAAAACTTGGATAATGCGCTGTTGTTTCCAATTTTTCACTGTTTCGTAAAGAGCTTGCATAGAAGCTTTTTCATGAGCGTAATCTACGAGCACACAAAAAGGTTCTTTTTGCAGAAATTCCATGCGCCCTGGAATAGTCCTAAGTTTTGCAACTGCTTTGGCAATGTCTTCTGCTTCAAAACCTAAAGCCTTAGTTACTGCAGTAGCAGCTAAGGCGTTGTAGACATTGAATTTACCGGGTAGGGGGAGGGTGAAATTGGAATTTTGAATCTTGAATTTAGAGTTAAGATTCGTGGAATCAATATCTGTAGCAACAAGGTTAGCGGTGGTGTTTTGCATGCCATAGGAGATGTGTTTTTGAGCAGGGAAGTTTAAGTAGTATAAGCCGTGTTCACTGTCCAGGTTTGCAATTATGGTTTTTTCCAGCTTGGGGTTTATCTCTTTTTTGTCAATTGTCAAAGGTAAATTGTTAATGGTAGCGAATAGTTTGCTCTTTGCTTTTTTGTAGTTTTCAAAACCGCCATGGGCCTCCAAATGATCCGGGGTCAGGTTGGTAAAAACCGCAATGTCAAAATTTATCCCAAGGTGCCGGTTTTGGGCAAGACCTTCGCTTGACACTTCAACTACTGCGTACCTTGCCCCACTAGTGTACATCTGTTTCAGGTATTTATGTGTCATCCACCCCGAAACTTGAGTCATCCGTGATGCATTCATCTCTTCTTTTTTATTTACATCAACTACAGCAGTAGAAAGGAGTCCACACCAAACCTTCCCTCCCTTTTTGAGGGTGGGGGAGGGGTTACTTGTAGCTGTTGTATCTAACAGCGTATTTAAGAGTTGATAAGTCATATGCGCGGTGGAGGTTTTGCCTTTAGTGCCAGTTACTCCTATGACTATCATCTTGCTGCTGGGTTTGCCAAACCAGTAGTGGGCTAAAAATGCCCAAAAGCCGTGCCAGTAAGGCTGGGCTAGCTTAAACAGCTTTTTGGGGACGATTTTTTTTATAGCTTGTTTGACTTGCTTTAACATGCAGATAGTATAACTAAAAAATGTAATGTCGTCAGCCGTGAGTGGTTTAAGCCGAAACGAGCTGCGACACCGTTAGACGCGTCCTGGTTATTTGTTTTTGCTGCTCGCATCGGTTCTCGTTTTCGTAAACCGCAAACACCGTAGCCGAAACGAGCTGCGACACCGTTAGACGCGTCCTGGTTATTTGTTTTTGCTGCTCGCATCGGTTCTCGTTTTCGTAAACCGCAAACACCTTAGCCGAAACGAGCTGCGTCACCGTTTGACGAGATTTTAGTGTATACTAAAGCCATGAACAACAAGCCCTTAACTATCTTGACTTTTCCAGTATGGTGGTACACGGAAGGCCTGCAGTTGGCATTTCGTCGGGCAGGGGAGCGTTGCCGTTATGTTTTGCGGTCTACTGGATTGTTGATTTTTGTACGGAATATGACCCAGCCTTTGTATGGTGATACTACCAGGTCTGGCAGGATCATCAGTTTTTTTCTTAGGATATTTATCTTATTGGCTTTAGTGATTTGGACCCTGGCGCGCTTTGGTTTTGTGTTTGTGTTGTTGTTTTTGCATATAGCGGCCTTGCCGGTTGCCGTGGTTATGTCAGTTTATCAATTATTTAGTCTGTTTATCTAGGGTATGGAAGAGGAGCAGTTAGAATTCACGCAAGATACAGGAGCGTGGCCCCAAGCTGCCGAAAGAGGCGGGGTTAGTTTGGTATTTTCTGGTAGTTTTACTCGCAGCAGGGTACTGGAGGAGAAAGCCGCGGCCGCTTCAGCAAAGCTTCAGGAGATCGTTGCTCTTGCGTTTACTGGCTTAGGGTTACTGGGTTTTATATATGGGGCGTATAGTAGAGGAGTTCCGGACGCAGACCTCCTGTTTTTCTTTAGAGCGGCTTGGGAAAATTTGTTGGTTTGGTTGGGGGCTTTAGGAGCATTGTACTTGTGGGCTAACAGGCTTCACGAGGCTGCTCAATACGAAGTAAGCAGGGTTTTGTCAGCCGCAAACCTGAAGCGCTGGACAAGTAGTGGTGCAGATCTTGATGTTTATAACCTATACACACGGGGAGCTAGGGAGGTTTGGAATGGTATTTTGGAATTTACGACTTCTTGGAAAGACGATAGACCAACCAGTGTGGCGGCTTTGCTATCTATGTTGAAACATCCGTCTATCCAGATGGTTTTTGTACGTTTTGGCATTAGCCCAGAGCTGGCTGGTAAGACCTTTGCTGGGATACCTTTGGACAATTTAAATAGTGAAACAGAAAAGCAATCTTTGGAACAGCTGCCGTTCGTAGCTTTTGATGAAGCCTTAAGGTTACGCAACCGCAGTGTGGACCCGCTAATGCTGTTTTGTGCGTTAGTTAAATTATTGCCCGAAGAACATCCGGTGCAGAAATTTTTCTTTGACCTAGACCTGTCTTACGACAAACTTGAGGTCATAGCCTCTTGGATTTTCAATTTGGACTTGATGGTGGAAGAAGATCGGGTATTTAGAAAACTGGCAAGTCATAAGAGCGATCGAGGGTTGAACAAAGGGTTAACAGCTGTGCCTACTCCTTACTTAGATCAATTTTCAGTAGATTTAACCATTCAAGCCAAATACCACAAACTGCCTATGGCTTTGGGGCGCGAAGACGACACGGATGCTGTGGTAGAACTTTTGGCTAACAGTGGCAAAAGCGTGCTGGTTATGGGCGCGGTTGGCACCGGCCGGAGCACTGTACTGGCTGAGCTGGCGTATCGGATGGCCTCCGAGCAAGTCCCTACACAAGTGCAGGACAAGCGTTTGATCAGGCTAGAGTTGGCTGGTGTTTTAGGGAGTCAAGCTAGCCCAGAGCAAGCCCTGGTCAACATATTTAATGAAGCTGGGCACTCCGGCAACATCATCTTTGCTATTGAAGATATCCAACAACTCAACAAAGCGGTAGGTGGCGAGGGGTTGTCGGTTTTGGAGTTGCTGTTGAGCCTTATGGAGAATAGCCGTATCCCGGTAGTAGCAACTACCTCTCCTGAAAGCTACCAAACTCAACTGCGCATAACTGCCAGTTTTGACGAGCGATTTGCGAACTACGAACTGAAAGATCTGGATGAAAGAAAAATCATGCTAGCTTCCAGCATACGTGCCAGTATGTTAGAAGCTGAGACCGGAGCCTTTTTCCAATACCAGGCAGTGCGCGAGGCAGTGCGCTTGTCCGAGGACTTTTTTCACGATGTCGGGCAACCTCAAAAAACCATAATGTTACTTAAAGAAGCTGCGCAAAAGGTCAAGGCTCTTCCGTCAGGTCTCGGTAAGCTCATCACACCAGAGTTGGTTCAGCAGGTAGTGGCAGAAAAGACGCATGTCCCTGCTGCCACTTTTACCCAAGCGGAAGCAGACAAGTTGTTGCATCTTGAAGAGGAGATTGGTCGAAGGGTTATAGGCCAGACAGAAGCTGTAAGAGCTGTTTCAGAGGGGATGCGTCGAGCCAGAAGCGGTCTTTCTTCAGGCTTGAGGCCTATGGCATCTTTTCTGTTTGTCGGTCCAACTGGGGTTGGTAAAACTGAATTGGCCAAAACCCTAGCTTCTGTGTACTTTGGGGACGAGAGGTATTTTTTGCGTCTAGACATGTCCGAGTACAGGGGCGATGATGGTATGCGGAAATTGGTGGGAATCCCCGGACAAACCGCGGCTACGCCGTTTGTGACTCATCTTAAGACCTATCCTTTTTCCCTGTTTTTGCTGGATGAGTTGGAAAAAGCCTCGGCGGATGTATTGAATTTGTTTTTAGCGGTCTTGGAAGACGGGCGGATCACTACTGCTGCTGGGCAAACCTTGGACCTGACTCATACGATTATCATCTCCACCTCCAATGCTGGCACTCCAGAGATACAGACTGGTATAAAAGAAGGAAGAAGTTTAGAGAGCATCAAGGCGGAGCTTTTGGAAAAAATCCTTATCAACTACTATCGACCGGAGTTTTTAAACAGGTTTGATGGAGTTATACTTTTTGAGCCTTTAAAACCCGAAGAGGTGGAGAAGATCACGGCCTTGCAGTTACAGGGTGTGGGCAAAAAACTTGAAGAAAAGAAGATTAAGATATCTTTCACAGATGCGGCTGTCAAGAAAGTTGCTACTGAGGCTTTTGATCCTTTGCTGGGTGGAAGGCCCATCCGCCGTTATATACAAGACCACGTAGAGAGTGTGATCGCTAAACTCTTGTTGTCCAAGGCTTTGGATAGAGGGGGGAGCGTGACCATAGATGTCGGTGAAGCCGGCGAGTTTGTGAGTAGGTAGTTGGCCTTGGTGGTTACTGTTTAAGAATTCGGCCATTCTGTACCACTAAGACATCATAACTTCCGGCAGTATCCCCGTTGAAGTCAAATTGAATTTTTCCAGTAGCGCCCTCAAATTGCACTCCGTATAGAGTGCTTTTTATTTCCTCGCCAGTACTGACTCCTTTTTTTAAGGCTATGTCTAGAGCAAGGTATGCGTCATAACCTAAAGCTGCGAAGGGTCCTGGCTCAGTGCCGAAAAAGTCTTTAAATGATTGTTTAAAGCGTTCATTGCCTGTACTCACTGCGGTAATAGTTAGGCCTTCAGTAGCGTTTTGACTTAGTGAGGAGATGAGTTCTGGGTTGTTAAGAGTTTCTGAGGCAAAAATACGTGCTGGGTTTCCTAGTTCTTGTAGTTGTTTTAAAATAATACCCGTTGCCTCAAGCCCATTGCTGGCTATGTATATTGCTTCTGGTTTTTTAGCTAACGCTTTGCTTATTTGAGTTTTAAAGTCTTTGTCCGCGCTTGGTACAGTTTCCACTGCGGTAATTTCTCCGCCAAGCTTACTAAATTCTTGAGTCAAAACTGAAGATAGACCTTGGCCGTAGTCTTCCTCACTTCTAAGTACACCTATTTTTTTTATACCTTGTTCCCATATAAGGTTGGCAGCAAACACTCCTTGCTGGTTGTCGCTAGATATAGTACGAAAAATATAATCTCCTGCGCTGCTTATTTCAGGTGAAGTCGAAGCTGGACTGATTATGACTACTCGGTTTTGTTCGGCGATGGGAGCAATACTTAAAGTTGCACTTGAGCACACATCACCAATAATGGCCTTGACTCTGTTTATGTGGATCAGTTTATTGGCTGCGCTAACCGCTTGTTTTGGGTCACATTTGGAGTCCTCATATATAATTTTACTGCGACTTCCAAGAGTGTGCTGTGCCAATTCTATCCCCCTTTTAATATCTTGCCCTACAAATACAGCGTCCCCGCTTAATGGGCCTACGAAGCCGATATGGTTCACTTCGGGTGGCGTTTGACTTTTTGTTTCGTAAAAGTCTTGTGTACGATTAAGCCACAAAGAGATTATTAACAAGACACCTAAGATGCTAATGGATAAAAAAACTACCCTTTTTATCATAAACTAAAAACAATTAATAATTCTGTTATTTTGTATAGTTTTTCGACACTAGACGAATTACTGTACAAAACAACTTAGTATCAATTTTATTGACTTTGCAAAAAAAGTGAATAACTGGTAAAGTAAAGTGTCGCTAATGCCGTCACTATGAATCAGTTTGAAGAAAATTTGATGCAAGTAGGCTTAACTAAGACTGAGTCGCATGTTTACATAACATTGCTGACTTTAGGAAGGTCATTACATAAAACACTATCTGATAAGGCAAGAATTAAGCGGTCCAGTTTGTATGACTTGCTTCCCAAATTGAAAGAAAAGGGCTTAGTGTCTGAGACTTTTACCGGTAAGCGGAAATATTTGATAGCACAGGATTTAGCAAACTTTATTGAACAAAAAAAGACCCAGCTGGAGCGGGTTGAAAAAGACCTACCGATATTAAAAACCTTACTTGTTGCTACCAGCGTTAGGCCAGTGATAGAGGTTTATGAGGGCATTGAAGGTATTAAGCAGGTATGGTATGACCACCTATTGAAAAAACTTCCAATCTACGAGGTGGTGGGTATAGAGAATATCAAACCAGGGCTGCAAAAGTACATCAAACAGTATTACATAATAGAGCGATCGAAACGCAAGATTCCGCTTCGCATGCTTATTAGCGGTACAACCATTGCCGGAATTTTTAAAGTCAAATCCGATCCCTACGAGTATAGAGAGGTTAGGGTTGTGGATGGAAACCTTTTCCCGGTACCTCTCGGTTTAGATATTTATGGAAACAATGTTTCTATTACTTTACATAGAGAGGATAGCGATCCGGTTGGGTTGATAATTCGATCAAAAGAGGTCAGTGCAAGCCTGCTTTCTTTGTTTAATCTTGCTTGGAAGGCGGGTGTTGAGGTTTTATAATACTAGACACGAATTTTTTTTGCGAATCTATAAAGTTTGTAATGAAGGTGGTGCCAAGTGAAGTCGCGGGCGTTAGGGTAGTGGACTTGCTTTCCTCCAAAACGAAGTTTGAATTTTACAAACCCCGGAATTTTACCAGAGCTTGTCTCTGTGCCTCCCAAGTCGTAAACAGTCAAACCTTTAGCTTTAGCATCTTGGATGCTTTGCCATTGCATAAGAAAAGATGGCATGGCCTCTTTGTGTTCCGCGCTTGACCCCCCGAACAAAAAGTCTCTAGTCTGGCCGTAGTCTAAGAAAATAGCCCCTGACAGCATCTGATTCTCTAAAAATGCTCCGTACCAGCGAGCTTTCAGTTTGAAGTTGGGGTCTTCGTTGTACTGACTGAAAAATTGCACAAAATTTTTGTAATAGGATTTAGGGTGTCCGCTGTAACTTTGTCTTTCGGTTGTGTTGCAGATGAGCTCGATTAGCTGGTCTGTTGTTGAGGTTAGTTCAAGTAGACCGCTTTTTACTATGACACCGTGACGTTCTGCAAGGCGGATATTATAGCGGTGTTTAGCGTGCATCTCAGACAGCAATTGTTCTGGAGTTTTGGTTAGGTCCAGCAGTAGAGTGGAACCGGGCTGAATCCTTGAGGACGTTTGACATTTGATATTTGCTTGCCCACCAAAGCCTTGGCCTAGGTGGAATATTTGATCCAAGGCAAGATCCGAAGCAGGCTCTAGTTTTACGAAAAGACAATCCGGAAAGTCTGTTTTGAGTTGTTTTAGTAAAACCGTCAGAGCCTCTGTTACTTTTTCACTTTGATTTTTAAATTTTACACCCACCACCGGTCCATAGGGGCAGTACAGATAATACTTTCTCAACGGCAGTGAGTGACGTAGGAGTTGGGCAGACAGGACGATCTCGGTATCTTTTACTATGTATTGAAAACTTTCTCTGCCTAAAAAAAGCTGCCACAGTCCCCACTCACGGCTTTGTAAAAAAGAGGCTTCGCCCGCTTCGGTAAAGTTTTGGTAAGACGGCAAGTCTGTCTTTGGCACTTTAAAAACTGTAAGCATTTATCTTCGGCTTAAAATTCTTAACGCTTCTTTAAGCTGGTTTTCAGTGGAAAGATCTGCTGGTAAGGCTTGTAGGGCGTTGCGGATATCTGCTACACCATAACCTAGCCCAACTAGGGCGTCGAACACATCGCTACCGCCTGGTCCTATAGTTGCTCCGGCAAACTGGCCGAGCTTACTTTTAAGTTCTAGAATTATTTTTTCTGCAGTTTTCTTTCCTATGCCACCCATTTTGGCAAAAAAGTTGGCATCCGTTTCGTGGATGGCTTTTTGCAGGACGTCTCTATGGGCGGATGATAAGATTGACAGTGCACTTTTAGGGCCTATGCCAGAAACAGTGAGGAGTAGTTCAAAAAAACGTAAGTCTTCGGGTTCTGAAAACCCGTATAGAGTTTGTCCATCATCTTTGCTGTGGTGGTGGATGTATAACTCAAGAGTTGCTCCGGAAGGTTTAGAGAGGATTTCCGGTTTTACGTTAACTCTGTAGCCCACGTTTTGGCAAAGCAGGATAGTTTGCGCTCCAAGGTGGGTAAGTATGGTGCCTTTTAAGTATCCAATCATAGCAACAGTATAACAAATCTTTGAAATATACTAGAGTAGGGAGGGTTTAGGTACACTGGAGGGTGTGCTGTTTTAGGTCTTAGAGAGAAGAATTGCATGTTTGTTTGACACTTTTAAGTTTTTGTGTCACAGTTGCTATTGACAAAAAAATATATGTGCATATAATGCCAATATGCGCGCCACGATCGCAGTTTGCTTGTTCTAGATACTCTTTTTATAGTGCACAGATAAAAAGAGTTTATTTTTATGTTTAAAAATGTAATTTCGTCCATTTTTAAGCCTAAAAATACAAGAATAGTGAATGTATTTGCACTATACGGCTCCCCGCTCCACATGACTTTGGGACGAAAATAGCAGGGCCGCTATTTTAAAGTCATTAATGCCAAAGCGTTTTTTGCGCTTTGGTAGGCTGTTGTATGCGCGAGTCAATAGCCTGAAAGCAAAGGGGAACATGTCCAACCACATGCCGGCAGTCACTACGGCTGCTCCAGTTAGCGACCCTAAGAAACCAAAAAAAGGTCGTAACTTTTTTGGGCGTAAGCATGAAACTGCTAACCTACCCAATTTGATAGAAGTACAGCTTAACTCCTACAAATGGTTTTTTGATCGTGGGTTAAAAGAGCTGTTAGGTGAAGTGAGTCCAATTCGAGATTTCACCGGCAAGAATTTGGAGTTAAGTTTTAATGATTATTACTTGGACAAACCCAAGTACGATGAAGTTACCGCACGCGAGCGCAATACCACCTACGAAGCGCCTTTGTATGTGACCGCTAAACTTGTCAACAAGTTGACTGGCAAAACCAAATCACAAGATGTGTATTTTGGTGATTTTCCAATCATGACTCCACGGGGGACTTTTGTAATCAATGGTGTTGAACGTGTGGTGGTAAGCCAAATTATCAAATCATCTGGAGCTTTTTTCTCCAGCGAGATCGTTAAGGGCAAGACTGTATATGGGGCAAAGCTTATTCCAAATAGAGGTGCGTGGCTTGAGATAGATACAGATGCTTCAGGAGTACTCGGTGTAAAGATTGACCGCAAACGCAGAATCCCGCTCACCGCGTTGCTGCGGGTTTTTGGTTTGTCCACCAACGATGAGCTACTTGCCGCATTTGCAGATGTAGACACAAATCCGGAAATAAAATACATAGCCCAAACTTTAGAAAAAGATCCCAGCACCAATGCTGATGAGGGCTTTAAAGAAGTGTATAAAAGAATCCGTCCAGGGGATTTGGCAACAGTTGATAACGCGCGCAGTCTTATCTCTGGTATGTTTTTCAACTTTGAGCGCTATGACCTGTCCGAAGTCGGGAGGTACAAATTTAACCAGCGACTCGGCCTACCTCAAGACAACAAGAGCCCAGTTCTGACCAAAGAAGATATGATAGCGGTGGTCAAAGAGATTATCCGTTTGAACAACACTCATCAACTCGCTGATGACATAGATCATTTGTCCAATCGCAGAGTGAAGTCGGTTGGCGAGCTTATCCAGGCAAGGTATAGGGTTGGTTTGGCCCGTATGGCCCGCATAGCCAGAGATCGCATGTCTTTGGCTGACTTGGAGACCGTGACCCCTGCGCAGTTGATCCATGTGCGCCCGATAGTTGCTGCTACTCAAGAATTCTATTCATCTTCTCAGTTGTCTCAGTTCATGGATCAGACCAATCCACTAGCAGAGCTCGAACACAAGCGTCGCTTGTCTGCCATGGGCCCTGGTGGTTTATCTAGAGAGCGGGCTGGTTTTGAGGTCCGCGACGTGCACCGTAGTCACTATGGTAGGCTGTGCCCGATTACCACTCCTGAAGGGCCGAACATTGGCCTTGTGTCCCACTTGGCTACCTACGCTAGGGTAAATAACTATGGGTTTATAGAAACCCCTTACCGTCTTATAAAAAAATTGGCGAGCAATGACGGCAAGGATCCGGTTGGAGAAATTGCTTGGGAGGATATAGAGTCCGGCGGTCGTGTGCTGGTAAAAAAGGGTGAAGTCATAAGTAAGGACATGGCCCAGACGCTACATAAAGACGAAAACCTACAGCAGATAAAGGTTAAGCCAAGGCTTACCTCAGAAGTTCGTTATATGGATGCGTTTGAAGAGGAGAAGCTGGTGATAGGTCAGTCCAAATTAGAAGTGGACGAGCAAGGCTATTTCAACCTAGAAACTAGAGAATCGGTAAGGGTCCGCGGAGTCCCTTCGATCGCCGAAGCAGAGCAGGTTGATTGTTTGGATTTGTCGCCAAAGCAGATCATCTCGGTTACTACCAGCCTCATCCCATTTTTAGAGCACGACGATGCAAACCGTGCCCTGATGGGATCTAACATGCAACGCCAAGCGGTGTCTGTGTTAAAGCCTCAGTCTCCAATTATCGGTACAGGTATGGAAGCTAAGGCCGCAAGCGACAGTGGAGCAACCATTTTGGCAGAGGAGGATGGTACAGTCCTTTCAGTCACCGGAGAGAAGATTGTAGTTGCCAACACTGAGGGGAAAAAGCGAGAGTATCATTTGTTAAAATTTTTACGTACAAACAGTGGCACCTGCATTAACCAGATAGTCCGGGTTAGTAAAGGACAGGTGGTTAACAGGGGCGACTTGTTAGCTGATGGGGCGTCTACAGAGCTTGGAGAGTTAGGTCTTGGACAAAATGTTTTGGTAGCTTTCATGTCTTGGGATGGGTATAACTATGAAGATGCCATCATCTTGTCGTCCCGACTTGTGGAAGATGACAGGTATTCTTCTATCCACATAGAAGATTTTAAGATTGATGTCCGAGACACTAAACTTGGTCCCGAGGTAGTGACCCGAGACATTCCTAACGTCGGTGAAGAAAAATTGAAAGACTTGGACGAAAGTGGTGTTATCCGGATTGGTGCTCAAGTGAAGGCAGGTGACATACTTGTAGGCAAGATTACTCCTAAAGGAGAGACAGATCTGACACCGGAAGAGAAGTTGCTCCGGGTGATTTTTGGTGAGAAGTCCAGGGATGTGAAAGATACCTCTTTGACTTTGCCGCACGGCGAGTATGGTAAGGTGGTTAACATCCGAGAATGGAGTCGCGATGCCGGCGACAAGTTACCGTCCGGAGTCATCCGTTCGATCCAGGTTTCGGTTGCGGTTATCCGTAAAATCCAAGTAGGGGACAAGATGGCAGGAAGACATGGTAACAAGGGTGTCATCTCCAAGATCGTGCCAGTAGAGGATATGCCTTACATGGCTGATGGTAGGCCGATTGACATCATATTGAGCCCTCTTGGGGTGGTAAGTCGTATGAACCTGGGTCAGATTTTAGAGACGCACCTAGGTCTGGCAGCGGAAAAGCTCGGATACAAAGTTGCTACTCCTGTTTTGGACGGTGTGACTGAAGCAGAAATTCGTGAAGAGTTAAAAACCGCAGGCTTTCCGGAAGATGGAAAGATTGTACTGTACGATGGCAAGACCGGAGAACAATTTAATGAACGAGTGACAGTTGGTGTAGCTTATATGTTGAAGCTCCATCACTTGGTAGACGACAAGATGCATGCCAGAAGCATTGGTCCGTACTCGCTCATCACCCAACAGCCTTTGGGAGGGAAAGCCCAGTTTGGAGGACAAAGGTTTGGGGAAATGGAGGTTTGGGCTTTAGAAGGATACGGTGCTGCCCATACTCTACAAGAGATGCTGACTATAAAATCTGACGATGTCATGGGTCGGTCTAAAACCTATGAATCTATAGTTAAAGGTGAGCCTATCATGAAGCCTAATGTGCCGGAGTCATTCCGAGTCTTAGTAAAAGAGCTCCAGAGTTTGTGCTTGGATGTGGAACTGTTGGGTGCAAATCAGGGCCATCTATCTTTGGTAGGACAACTACAGGATCCAGCGAGTCCGCCCGGCCAGCCCATACCACCACCTCCTTCGGGAGACGATCTTGACCAATAATTTTAACCTTTAATATTTTTCAAAATATACTATGTTCTCAAGTACACTCACTGAAGAATTTAAAGGGGTCAGGATCAAACTGGCCTCGCCGGTGGTTATCCTGCAGTGGTCCTACGGAGAGGTGACTAAACCGGAAACTATAAACTATCGAACTCAGCGGCCTGAGAAAGATGGGTTGTTCGATGAAAAGATTTTCGGTCCTATTAAAGATTGGGAATGCTACTGCGGAAAATATAAGCGGATTCGTTATAAAGATATTGTTTGCGACAAGTGTGGAGTGCAGGTGACTAAAGCATCTGTTCGAAGGGAAAGGATGGGGCATATACAACTGGCCGTGCCGGTCGCCCATATCTGGTTTTTGCGTGGGGTACCCTCCCGTTTGGGTTTGATGTTAGATCTAGGTGTGCAAGAACTAGAAAAGGTTGTGTATTTTGCCTCTTACATCATCACTGAAGTGGATGAAGAAGCGAGAAAGGGCATGCTGGAACAGATAGACTCCGAGTTGGTTGCTAAGAAAAAAGAAATCAACCAGCGCTATGATGAGCTAGTC
>CAYYEK010000007.1:0-21399 GCA_964470855.1 uncultured Candidatus Saccharibacteria bacterium | reverse complement strand
GCCCTAAAGGGCTGGCTTCGGCCAGACTTTGGGCTAAGGCGCGTAAGTCCTAAAATTTAGCCTTTCAAAAACTTGACCAAAAGCAAGGCTACTATGTTGATAATCTTGATCATAGGGTTGATAGCCGGGCCAGCTGTGTCTTTGTAAGGATCGCCAACTGTATCGCCGGTTACCGCAGCCTTGTGGGCATCACTGCCTTTACCGCCGTAGTTTCCCTCTTCAATGTACTTCTTGGCATTGTCCCAAGCAGCGCCACCGGTAGTCATAGATACTCCAACAAAGATGCCTGTGACTATGCTACCTACCAACAGCCCACCCAAGGCAGCCGCACCCAAGAACAACCCAACCAACACCGGTATTACAACCGGTATAAGCGCCGGCAGGATCATTTCTTTTATAGCCGCGCTAGTTACTATGTCTACTGCTTTTGAGTAGTCCGGCTTCCCTTCACCGGTCATGATTCCCTTAATCTCCCTAAACTGCCTCCGTACTTCTTCTACAACGGCCTTTGCGGCGTTGCCCACAGCAGACATTGCAAGGCTGGCAAATAAGTAAGGCAGAAGACCACCGATCAACAAACCAACCAAAACTTTACTGTTGGACAGGTCAAAAGAAGCTGAAATATTATTTGCTAACAACTCTTGGGTGTAAGCTGCAAACAAGACCATAGCGGCTAAGCCAGCTGAAACTATAGCATAACCCTTAGTTACCGCTTTGGTGGTATTACCCACTGCGTCTAGAGGATCTGTTACATCTCGCACTTCTTTTGGAAGTTCAGCCATCTCTGCTATACCTCCGGCATTGTCAGTGATGGGACCAAACGCGTCTATGGCAACTATTATTCCAGTTAAAGAAAGCATGCTCATAACAGCTAAAGCTACTCCATATAGACCAGCCAGATTATGAGCAACTAGGATAGCGACTACTATAACAACGATCGGTAAAGCAGTTGATTGCATCCCTACGGCTATACCTTTGATAATATTTGTACCATGACCAGTTGTAGAAGCCGCGGCTATGTCCTTCACCGGAGAAAATGACTTAGAAGTGTAGTATTCGGTTATGACCACCACTGCTGCTGTCACCACAAGGCCTATCAAAGAAGCATAGAAAAGATTCATAACAGGATACAAACCATTGCCTGCCATAAGTCGTTGCGTGATCGGATAAAAAGCTACAGCGGAGAGTACTCCAGCAACAACCAAGCCCTTATACATAGCCCCCATAATGTTCTTTGACTTACCCAGGCGAACAAACCAGGTTCCTATGATACTAGTAACGATGGATGCACCCCCGATTAGCAATGGGTAAACGATCGCCGCCTCATAATTCGGAAATACAACATGACCAAGTAGTATCACGGCTATAGCTGATACCACATAAGTCTCAAACAAGTCAGCGGCCATACCAGCGCAATCCCCGACATTGTCCCCGACATTGTCTGCGATCACCCCGGGATTTCGTGGATCATCTTCTGGGATGCTGGCCTCAATCTTGCCCACCATATCTGTACCCACATCTGCACCCTTAGTAAAGATGCCACCACCAAGCCTAGCAAACACTGAAATCAAAGAAGACCCAAACGCCAGTCCGGCCAGAGCTGCCAAGTCTTTGGTGAAAAGGTAAAACCCACCAACCGCCAAAAGTCCAAGACCAACCACAAACAAACCTGTAACCGCGCCTCCCTCAAAAGCCAAACTCAAGGCTGCACCTAAGCCTTTTTTTGCCGCCTCTGTGGTGCGGACATTGGCCCTGACCGAGATATTCATCCCTACAAACCCAGCCACCGCTGAAAGAACGGCACCAAGTATAAATCCGGATATGGTATTTCCGGAAAATTTTGCTACCCACATCAGTAGCACAACAACTATCCCTACCACTGCCACGGTTTTGTATTGACGAGTCAAGTAAGCCCGAGCTCCCTCCTGTATAGCCTTGGCGATCTCCAGCATTTTCCCCGACCCGCTTGGCCTGGCCAAAATACTATAAATTAACCACGCACCATACAGAAGTGCGATTACTCCAGCCCCCAGGCTCCAGTACAGATATGTCTCTGTTGTCATATACTTCTTAAAAGCTTGCCACTAAAAGTGGCCTTTAATGCAAAATTATCTCTAGTATAACAGAAAAGTATCTTTTTTCAATACTTCTCATCAACACCCGTTTTGCCTCTATAATTCTCTCTTCCCCAGCAACGTCCTCCCCCATCCTCACCTACACCCCCTCCTCTTCCTCTCCTACTCCATCCGCCTGTTCCTTAAAATTCCTCTCTGTTATATCCTTCCTCTCCTCATGCAGGAGAGGCCAGGTGAGGTATATTTACCCACCCCCTCTTTTCTAAAGAGGGGGCAGGGGGAGTTGTCTTGGTTGACCCATGTATCATCTTTTTCACGGCCGTGAAAAAGAAGATATGATCCAGTAACTTAAATGGGCACCATTTTAAAAGACTCTAATGGTGCTCATTAATATCCAGACCCAAAATTTCTATAAATTTGAAAAATACCTATCCACCTCGCCTACCAACTCGTTTGGCTTACGGACTACGGCAAACGGCTGAGCCTTAACCAACGCCTCCTCCGGACAAAACCCCCATGTCACAGCTATAGCTAGCAATCCAGCCTCACGCACCTCGTTTATATCCCCCACGGTGTCTGTTACGTATAGCAGATTAGTGGGGTAGCCCAAACCGGACTTTAGAGTTGAAAGTTTTTCTACCTTACTCTGCGAAAACTCGTAGCCCAAAATTTGCCCGAACACTGAGCGTAGGTTGTGTTGCCGCAGGAAATCTTCCACCACAAGAGCGGAGTTGGAACTCACTATGTGCAAGGGATATGTCAATGCCAACCGGGCCAAAACTTGGTCTATACCTTTAAAAAGTTTAGCGGTCTGTTTAACAAAACCAGGCAGATAGTCGTAAAATTTTTCATGCCTGCAGTCTTGACTGTGAAGCCGTGGATCGTCTGCCCACTCATAAATATCCTTATCATAGGCGGCTTTGTACTCTTCCTCTGAAGACACGGTCGCGCACACGGCCTTGGTAGCAAGAAAAGCTGCCAAAAACGAATCCGCTATTACCCCATCAAAATCAAATATAACCTCAGGTTGTTTTTCCATACGGAAATGCAAAACATTGTAAAGAAAAGCACCACCTAAAAAACGGTGGCGCCAAACTTAAACAACTTTAATTTAGGAGGACGGCGTGTGATGCTTTGGCTTGACTTGATTTGCAGTCATCACCGCGTCTCTTATCTGCGCGGACAGGTCACCCATAGCTCCCGGTGAGTGCGGAATTAGGATAGTATTGGTCTCCGAGTGCTGACCCATCTCTTTTAACATATCAAAGTACTGAGTGATGAGTACTAAATTCATGACTTCGTGAGTGTCCACGCCAGTCACTGTTTGCTGGAAATCGGACACTGACTCTTTCAAGCCCTCAACTATAGCGCGTCGCTGGTCCGCTATACCTTTACCTTGCAAAGCTTTGCTTTCCGCTTCCGCTTCCGCCGCTTTCACGGTGATGATTTTTTCCGCCTCTCCTTTTTCTTGAGCTGCCATGCGCATGCGCTGTGCGGCATTGATCTCATTCATAGCTACTTTGACTTTTGCATCTGGATCCAGATCCGTAACCAAAGCCCTGACTATACCATAACCAAAGTCATCCATCACTTGGGACAATTCGGCCTGCACGGCATCGGCAATTTCATCTTTCTTTTCAAATACATCGTCCAAAAGTATTTGCGGTACGCGGGCGCGTACGACGTCAAACACAAAGGAAGTAATCTGTGTTGCCGGATCCTGCAGCTTATAAAACGCTTCGTACACTTTTTCAGGCTGCACAAAATACTGGACAGAAACCATGACATGGAGGAACACATTGTCTTGGGTTTTTGTTTCCACCTGCACATTGAGCTGTTGTACGCGCAGGGACACCCTGCCGGCTACCCACTCAAACCATGGGATCTTCATATTTAGACCCGGGCTAGCTATGCGGGCAAACTTCCCAAAGCGCTGTACTACAGCCGCTTTTTGCTGTTCCACTGTAAAGAACAACATGGGGATAGAGATGACACCCAAAAAGATGAGCAAAAAATACCAAAACATAATTTTTTTGTGCTTAATTAATGCTAACTAAATTTTACCCCCACCAACCCCTAGTGTCAAAACTGCTGTTACAGGTTTAGATGGGCACCATCTAAATCATTAGTGATGGTGCCCATCCCCTGGATAAATAGCTAGACCATACCCCCTACTGTCAAAACTACCTGTTAGGACTGTACTTTAAAAATTCAAACTCTTTTAGCTTCAGCACCTGCAGATCTGGACTTTTAGGTAGCTCGTAAGTTTTTGTGGGATCAAAGTGCGGTATAAAGATTATAGGCAACACCCCAGATCCAGAGAAAAACCTGTCCAGCAACATGCTATAACCCCAAGTAGCAAGGTAGTTGCCCCCAGCTGAATCTCCCACAACAATCTTACCTAAAAGCAAGTTTTTCCACACAAAAGGTGCGCCTAAATTTTTTATGATCAATTCAGTGCTCCCGCCATGAAAGTAAACTATATCTGCCCACAAGAGCTGCTGTTCCATATCCTCTTTACTTGCAACCTGAAATTCTAGCTTACAACCATCTGCGTTGTTTAAAAACTCATTTTGTATTTCAGCAACATTGTGCTCCCATTTTTCTTGCGGCTTGGCATACATGACCAGCAACACATTGGCTCTTTTTGTAACATAAGACAAAATACCCCTAAAAAAGTCATTATTTGCTGTAATCCCCGGCCTAAACCCCCCATGCAATATGTATGTAGTTTTATTTATATCCATAGTCTATTTTTAGGAGCCCTAAACTTCCTTATACAAACAAAGTTCAGGAGCGTCCAGCGCAGAAAGCCAGGCTTTTTTAACTAGCTCTATACTTTCTTTTCTTGCAGGCCTTGGCTCTTTCAAGCGAGGGTCGTGGAATACAATATCCTCATGGGTGACTTCCAACACAACTACTCTGTGTAAAGAAAAACCAGGTTTTTGGTCTAAAGTTTGTGCGTCCAGAGTAAGCTCAGGAACCCAGCCCTCACGAAAGCCATGTACCAAATCCAATATTTCTGGCTTTCTTTGATGATAAGTAAACCCAGGACTGGCAAATAATTTACCTATGTCTTTAGAAAAAGCATCTAAGTCCTTTGTATTGTTCAGATAGTACTCAAACTCCTTCTGTGGCACTGACCCCTTTAGCCCTTCCAACCCTTTTTCAGCCCAAGCCCGATAATCTATCAGATCATAGTCAACAACTCTTATACCCCTATTAATCATCCACAGCCAAAATTTAAATGGCCATACTACATAACCAGGCTGCCACTCCACTATCTCTACAACTTGATCCCATGTAGTCCCAGGAAAAAAGTACCTTGCCACCATAGTGGCACAGGCCAATGCACAAGCCTTTTCTCTGTTTGGTTCGTATGGCATGACAAGCATCTGATATAAAATTTAAATAAAACCTATCCGAAAGACAACCTTACCCCACTCCGTCATCCTGAACTTGCCTTGTCCTGCAGTATTTTTAAGCGAAGCAGGAATTCGGGTTTTTCTCCTTCTGTCATCCTGAACTTGATCCAGGATCCAAGACATAGGCATTGGTGGATTCCTGCTTTCGCGGGAATGACAGAGGGGGCAGGAGATAAAAGTGGCATAGTAGTATTTTTGGACAGGTTCTACTTTGAACCTTGCTTAATTTACATATAGGCTCTTAAAAACACCGCCCATTTTGTAAGACTTCTAAATATTTAACGAACCTTGATGTAAGTTAACAAGTGCTTGTATTCATCGCAGTTCGTATATACAGTCGCTGGAAGGGTCTAGCTTACTATACCGGGACTCTTCTCCGGCTAAACCGATCCCAGGAAAATACTTTTCGGGCGTGTAGTAATAACAGCCAGCCTTCTGCCACCTAACACCGCCATCGCTTGACACCAGCCTGACCAACTGTCCTTCCCCGCTGCCAGCTCCTCTGTCATTGACTATGTCTATATAAATATCTCCATCCTGCTCAAATACCCCTATGGGATTATACTTTATCTTCAGCTTTGTATCTTCTGGGTCAACAGGATTGTTTATAGTAAAAAATTTTTCCGACTTGTTTGATCCAACTGGCTTTTTTAACACTCCATGCCAAATAATTTCTTCTCCCACAAGCTCTGGAAAGTAAAAGTTTAAGTTCGGTTGCATCACCAAAAAGTATACATGGTCACCTATAGTAACCGCCTCCCGAATCTGCCCCAGCTTCACATCTTCCGGAAAAAGTAAGGCCCCGCTTTCAGAATTTTGATCGCAAGGATAGATACTTAGTTCATATTTACACCATGAAGGCGGGATGAAACTTGGCAGGTAAAACACAAAACCCAAACACACCAGCACTAAACCTGCGCTTGCCCAGCGTCGCCAAGTTAGTGTCTTGAAAAGCTTCGTACCCAAAAACCAACCTACGACTCCAGCCAATACAAACTCCACTAAAGTATAATTTGCCAACATGTTAGTGTCCGTCCCAGCAGGATAGGTAGCATAACGATTGTGCAAAGCCACTAAAAATTCAGATATAGTCGGGATAGCTACTACCGCCAACACCGCCACCACTATCCATAAACTATTTTTATATACATGCTTCATAGACTTGTTCAAGTTAGCAGTTATTTAGAATACCTGACGCAAACAATCTAAACCTAATATCACGACCTTATTACATCTTCATGGCAAGGTTTTGTGTGCAAAATTTCATAAGCCTTTCCCGATACAATACAGCTCTCAAGAATCGAAGTTTACCAAAAAGCCATTTTTGCTCCAAAACCAAAGAGGGGGATGCATATCTATCGGGCTAATACCACTCCCCATAAGCAGTTCTCTCCATCTTTGAGATATCTCATCCCTGGAGAGACAATCCGCCTCGCTAGATGTTAGCACACCCAGTTTTACCGAGCATTGAATAATATGCGTATCAGGAGCTATTTCAATTTTATCTCTATTCTTTAAGTTAATGCCCCCATAAGTACTAATGATGTAGGACCAATAGTTGAAAATCTTTGGACCTGAAAGGTAAGGAAAGCCTTTTTTAAAGTCGCACCTAACTATTTCTTGAAGCTGCAGATAATCATTATCTGCCGACTCAAAAAGCTGATTAAATGTCCCCCAGTGATCAAACACGGTTTTCGCAATAGTTCTCCATGTAGACACATGCTTATTCGGTTGTAGCGCTACTCGATGCTTCATTAATGACTCCCTTACATCACTCTCATCTGACTCCAACAGCTGGGAAAGATTGAAAATATAGCGAGTATCCCGATCAATATAAGATTTTAACGCGGCCTGCCACAGCTTATAACTATCTCGCTGATAGTTCAGTGCCATAGGTAAAGTAAAATAGG
Organism: uncultured Candidatus Saccharibacteria bacterium; assembly: GCA_964470855.1. Classification (GTDB taxonomy): domain Bacteria; phylum Patescibacteriota; class Doudnabacteria; order UBA920; family UBA920; genus CAYYEK01. The sequence goes on along the minus strand of CAYYEK010000007.1, from coordinate 13,989 downwards.
CCAATTTAGTGTCTAGGTCCGCCTTGGAAAATCCTGGGTTAGAGTCTTCCGGCATCACGGTTTGCCCAAGTCGGCCAGTTCTATATGCTTCTAAGAGTGCTCTACACCGGTCGTGTAAATTCATAAATAATAACAAGAGTTAAAGCCTAAGTCACTTAACCCAAAAACCTTACTTCATCTGAAAACAGTCTGCCTGAAAGCAAATCTTCTTGCAGTTGTTCAGGCAAAATCCGAGTGCCGTCATCTGGCCCAACCCAGGCGGTTTCCGCTAACTCATAAGCATGGCTACGGTGATTGTTTTCAAAATTCACAAACGCTTCCGGGTTCAAAACTTCAAAGAAAAATTCCACCCAACTGTTTTCTTTAGGGTCTGTAAATAAATTGACATACAAAAGTCGGCCCACTACCGCCTCCACCCCCAGCTCCTCTTGCAGTTCGCGCGCCACACACTGTTTTGGGTCCTCTCCATTTTCCATCTTTCCCCCGGGCAGCGCGGCAAAACTGGGATCTTGAGGGTGACGCACTACTAAAAGCTTACCCTCATGCACTATAACCCCTCTACACTTAACCCTATACATTTTTTCTTTGTCCATATACTTAAGTATAAAAAAACATAAAAGTAAAAACAGCTCAATATTTTCTTTTCAGTTCATTCTACTTGCGAGCAATGATTTGAAAAATGTGGTTATGGTTCAAAACTCCTTCCCTGTAGTTCATGTCAGCCTCTTCTTCTGTGACCGTGTAATTTGAAAATCTTTCAAACAGAAACGGAATTTCAAACTTAGAGTATTTCACGACTTCTGGTAGTAAATCCACAGTTCTCTCGCCAAGTAAATTGCATGCAAATACCCCACCAATTTTCAATGAATTTAATACACGCGACAGACAGATACTCACATCCCTCTTAGACAGTAAATGTAGGGCCCAAAAAGATATAATCAAGTCAAATTCCGAATCCGGAAATCCATATTTTTCTATTTCAACGTTTACAAACTCTACACCTGAAATCTGTTTTCTGTTTAGATCACCGTCTCGAGGCATCCTCTTGTCAACCGCGACTACCTTTTTGAATCCAGACTTGAGTAAATATTCCGCATCATACAAATCACCAGCACCAAGGTCTAAGGCAGCCTCGTGATTCTCCACCATTTTTATTGCCACAGCCAGTGTGTCCATAAACTTTAAGAACCAAAAGTGTACTGATGTGTAAATGTTTACCCGATCAAAGTTAAGGAAGCAGCCACAACACGAACCAAAAAGGTAGACTACCTACAATTCCCCACCCCAACTTCCCAAATCTGTTTTTATACAAAAGCCACGAAGCAGCAAGTATGGTTGCACTTTCCGGCAACAGAGTAACTTCTTTGCAGTATGGCGCGCACCAGGTGTGAGGCCGATGTCCTATAGAGGTAAGCCATACTTCTATGCCAGCGATCTGGGCCAAGTCTCTAAGCAAATGATAGCAAAAAAACAGCCACACCCCCCACAACACTACTTTGCCTAGACTTATTGTACTAAAACGCCCATAAAACTTCGTTTCAAATTCATTCGCCATACCATAAGTCTAACAAGTATTCGCCAAGGGAAGTATTTGTAGCTTTAAGCTGTATTTAGAAATTCCTTAAGCTTGGCGAATGGTTTTATCTGGAGATAGGTTTTTTTGTTATCCTCTTCGCTTAACTCCGCCCTTGTAACGCCATAGCCTTGGGGGATGAAAATTTTATCCCATCCATAGCCGCCACTCCCAGCAGGTTTTAGAGCGATCTCTCCGTCCATTCTTCCTTCGAAAAATTCTAAAATATCACCATCATAGTACCCAAACATACAGCGAGCAGTGGCTTTTCTGCTCAAAGAATTAAGCATGGCACAGATATTTTCAAAGGGTACTGTGTCAACAAAAAATCTGATAAATGGTCCTGGTAACTTACCCAAAGCCTCAAATTCCAGAGAGACATCCTCAACTATCACAGGCGACTGTATTATCCCATACGCCTGCTTCACCTTATGCTCCACTATCTCTTTTAGCTCCAGCGATTGGAGCTCGTCCAAGTCAATCTTTACGTGCTTTACGGGAAATCCTAAGTACTTAGCCATATAGTCGGCCTTATGCTGATTCCCAGTGATAAACGTAATGTCCGGCATACAATAAAAATAACCACCGTGACTTATATAGTCTAACAAAAAACCACCCCTAGAGCTTACCTGTCTGAACAATCTCCAAAAGTTCTTGGTGCAAAACTCCATTGGAAACCAAGCAGCCCAAACCATCTTCATCGTACCTTCTCTCTTCTCCATTTAAATCAGTTACCTTGCCACCTGCTTCTTCGGTAATTATTTTCAAAGCAGCCACATCGTGTCCGTACCTTTCAAAAAAAACAGCCCCAATGTATTTACCATTTGCGACCTGCACACCACCATAAATAAAAGATGGGTATTTCATAACAGCACACTTTTCTTCACTCAACTTACCAAGGAGTGGCAAATTAGAGAAACCCACCGCACGACCAGAAGCTCCTGTGCTTAAGTAAGTATTCTTAAGTCCTGTCTCATTATTCACGAAAATTGGTTTTCCATTTCTGAGTGCTCCACCCCCTTTAACCGCCCAGTACATGGTTTTCATAACGGGGTCATTTATTACCCCTAGCACAGGCAACCCGCTCGACTGGTCTACTAGCGCGATGGAAAAAACAAATATAGGCAGTCCACACGAAAAAGCCATAGTTCCATCTATAGGGTCACATACCCAGATATACCTAGACCCTGGCTTTACCAAGCTCTCCTCCTCTCCGTAGATACTATGCTCTGGGAACTGTTGGTTAATTTTTTCAATCACCAGTCTATTTATCTCAGTGTCGGCCTGGGTTAGTGGCGTATTATCTTCTTTGTAGGTAATGTCGACCTCAAAACTAAAATACTTTAAAGCTAATTCTTCAGCTTCTTTAGCTAAACTCTTTGCGAACTCTAAATACTTTACATCACCTGAGTCAAACACCTGTTCCATAAATTTATAATACTTCAAAAGTTACGTGCTATATTTCTCTAATACTTACTGTATTGAACCTGGTCTTCAAACGGCCGAGTACCATCTATGACTAGGTCAGCATAGGCTTTAGGGTTATCACGATCAAAGTATATTTCTTCGTCCTCAAACCACTTATTCCACATCTCCGTCAGTTCTGCTGAAGATTTTTTATAATCATATGTTAAATCTCTTTCAACACCACGCCTCAAACAAATCTCCTTTGGTGTATCCACGAAAATACCAAAACCTATATACTCGCGGAACTCCTTACGAAGTGAGCTAACACCTTCTAAAATCATAATTTCCGTCACTGGTTGGTCGGTCACAGGCTCAAGATTTTGACCTGAAGCCCAGTTTGATCTGGGGTAGTTCAAAGTAGCAGCACCGTTCTTTATTGGTTCAAAAACATACTGAATAACAAGTGGCCACCAGTTTAGTGGATTATCCCAACTGGCAAAATAGTCGGTCTGCACTATCTCTGCCTGAAACTTTTCGGCTAGAAACTTAGCAAATGTAGACTTACCAGAGCCACCGTGACCATCAACTGCAATAAATAAGGTGCTACCAACAGTTAAGCTTAAGGAAGATAGTTGTTCCTGTATACTCATACTCTAATTGTAGCTCAAATAGGAACAAAGTAAAAAACAAAAAACCACCCTCAAGGCGAGCATATAACTTACCGTCACAACCCACCAAAGGGGATCTTTGGTGACCTTGAAAACTTAAAAATTATACTTATTTAGAAAAAACGAAAAGTTCGGTCTTATAGGAACGCATAGGCTCTTCTTTGTGGTAGGCTTCAGTAAGCTCATATTTTTTCGCCAGCTGCCGAACTCTGCTAGAAGTTAAATAGCTATTCCAGCTTATACTTACCCCTTGACCCGCTAGACGATTAAAATACCAGCAATAGTAAACTAGACTAAGTTTTTGTAAAAAAGTCTGATATGTCTCTTCAATGACTATTATTTTTGACCTGGACACCCGATTTATTTCCTTGAAAAGGTAAGACACGTCTTTGGCATGATGCAAAACATACGCTACAACCACAGCGTCAAATTCATTATCGTCAAAAGGAATCCGAGTGCCGTCATAAATTACCACTCTTTCTTTAAACAAAGCATCCCGATCTATCTCCAAATCTAGCCCCACCACATTTGGGTTACATTTCATCACGGCTTCGGTAGTGTAACCCAAACCATGCCCAACTACCAAAACGCGACCAGAACTCACATAATTTTTATAACACTCTAACCACTTTAATTGATTTGTTCGTACAAAGCTTCTTGCTTCTGTAGTAGAGCTAATTGTCATATTATAAAAACTCGAAAAAATATAGACATACAACCGCCCTATACTTAGTGGGCAATTATTAGTTAAACTCTAACCAGCACCCTTCGCTAACCACTTCCACCTTACCATCCACCACTTTTACTGCTGACTGGTCGTCTAGGGCATAAATCTTTCTCGGCACCCTTGCTGCTAGTTTTCTGATATTTTCTTCCACCAGTTTGGGAAAGTAGGGAGAGTTTAAGTGCGGCAAGGTATAAAAGTCTACATAGTGCAGTCCTGGCATTTCTCCAAGCTTGTCTAGATCCTCATCATAAAGTGCTTGAGAAACTTTTACAGCCAAATCTGGATTGGTAACCATACTCCCCGCAGAAACTCCTACATAGACCCGTGTCTTTAAAAGTTCAGGCAGCAGAGTAGTAAGACCTGACTTATTTAACCACTCCATCAGATAGCAGGTATTGCCTCCCTCAAAAAATAGCACATCTGCCTCTTCAATTTGCGGTCTCCAGATATTTTCCGGCACCGCTGCAATGTCTGTGATAGCAATCGCTTTAAACCCTTCATTTTGACAATTTCTTAAGTCATTTATAAACCAGTCTTTTTCTCCCATTTCTATATTCGCGGCGGTGGGAATAATACAAAGCCTAGTCTCCGAAGCAGGCTTATTAACCAACTCAAAAAGAGAGTCCGATATTGTCTTATTAGAAAACCCACTTGATGTCAATAAAAGCCTCATTGACGAATATTGGTTTAGATGGCCATCTAAATTTTTCACTTACCTCGAGTAGAATTTTGGTTTAATCTCAGAGCTCTTCAAGATCTGATAGTCGTAAACGTAGTCAGGTCTCAGCTCGCCTAGTCCACCTGCTGAAACTAGACCGTACCCGATATCGTACAAATCGGGAGCATATGTGTTATAGTCGGGATCCCCTGTTTCAAAAGCAGCATTGTCAAAGACATACTTTTTTATCCAATTGTATTTCTGCAGAAGGACAGGCTTATCCTTCGCGTAGTCTCTAAAGACTTTTCCGTGCATAACAAACATTTCTATGGACACTGCAAAGTCTTCATATGGAGTCCAATAATCTGGTTGGAAACCGCTTTGCCAACCTGGCGCATAACTAAAAAAGTGGCTGATAAGCTGCGTTTTGTCATTCATGTCAATTAAGGGTTTGCAATATCTCCACCCCGCAGTCATTATGCAGTCATTGGTATCATACGAGAATTTATAAAATTCTGTAGTATCCAACCCCCCAACCTGACGCCCTCGCGGAGCGTTGGCATCTATAAGGTGAGCGTGTTCGTGTAACGTATTAACAGTTAGGGTATAATCATCGTCAGACTGCAAGTTATAAACAGCAAACGAAGATTTTAACTGGCAATTATCATCATATTCGGTCCAGTAACCTGGTTGACACATTTTTCCATCCCCTGCCTTCGAAACTGGAAAGCTTTGGCCAATGATACATTCTGAGCTCTTAATCCTTAAATTAGTCGGAAAAGCATTCATTGCCGTCTGGACCACGTAAGCTAAGTGCTCTTTTGATGCATCTTTAGGAGGTGCGTCTTTTAAATAAGAAAAGCAAGCAAAACTTGCACCACTGCTGTCTCTAGACTCTATGTCCGCAAGTTGGTGATCTAGTTTCATAATAGTTTTTTTATCCACTATTTCTGATTCCGCCAAACCGTTAAACGCCTGGTACTGATTGAGAATTTTCAGCGCTACATTGTCTCCTGGTGAGCACATCATCACATTCAGGTAGCCTAGTTGTTTAATTGCATTCAATAACTTAAATCCAAACTCATCAGAATTTCCAGGGGTATAACCGCAAATTAAAGTGTAGTTATTTATATTGTAGCCAGTACCACTAAAGATGGCTTTGGCTGTTTCGTCATTCACAAAAAACTTACTTTTCAGACTTTGAGTTTTAGAAAAAACTGAACTAGGTAAACCAAGGTTAACAACAATAAAAGCCGTGACTATTGTTACTCGAATAATATTATTCACTCTATTGTTTCTCATAATTGAAGATATAAATATTTTTATAGTTTTTCAAATAGTCGAAATTAAGCCTTATATAACATACGAGCCACCAAAGGGAGTCTATCATTTGGCTTCTTTTTTACCTCGGCTCGCCACGAGATGACGAAATCATTTTATGTGGCTCGCCACGTGACGAACGAGGCCTCGAGTGAGTTTTACGTGACTTGCCACGTGATGAGTTAGTCTGCTAACGAATTTTACGTGGCTGGGGTACCAGGATTTTCACCCCGCACCTTTCTTACCCATAACCTTTTCTAACTTTACTCCACCTTACTCATGCATTCCTGGCTGGGGTACCAGGATTCGAACCTGGGAATGACGGGACTCCGCCAGAGGCGGACAGGCGCCACCCGCTTGTCACTCTAACCACTTGGCTTCTTTTTTGTTGGCTGGGGTACCAGGATTCGAACCTGGGAATGACGGGACCAAAACCCGCTGCCTTACCACTTGGCTATACCCCACCCAACAAAAAAGAATATCGTAATATTAAGACACAACTTCCCTACTTACTACTTACTACTTACTACTGACCAATTATATGAAAAAACGGGCAGTTGCGCAAGCGGTGTGGTATAATGAATAAAATATGTTTCACTTTATCAAACACCTCATATATCTGGCTATAGTTATAGGCGTGGTCGGGTATCTATGGTTTTTACCCAAACTTAACTACATCCGCAAAAATCCGGGTTATTGCGCAGAACTGACAAAAAATTTATATTGGTGCGGCAACGCCGCTGAAGTAGATAAGTTTTTCCAAAATATCCAAAAGTAACGGATGAGAGTCATAGAAACAAAAAAGCCCGCTGCCCCACAAGCACCCCACCCCTTCTTCCAGCGTCATCGCATGGTAGTTACTTTGGGATTTCCTCTGCTACTTGTCGCCGCTATCCTAGTCCTGACTATTATCAACCTAAAACCAATCCAACAGTTGATCGCCCCCAACCTATCTAAACAAAACAACCCCGCTCCGGACTTTCTCGCTTCAAAACCCAGCACTTGGCCATCTTACCAAACTCCAAGCGGAAAACTTTCTTTCCGTTACCCCACCAACTGGAGTGTAACCACAAAAGATCTGGAAGGCGAAACACTTATCACCCTCCTAAGTAACAGTTCCCCTGAAGGGAAATTCCTTATCTTCATCAGCCCGAAAAGTTTTTTGGGGTTCGATGGACTCAAAACCGAAACACAAGACCTAAATGGCTACAAAGTTACAAGCGTGGACGACTTACTCTTTGGCATCAAACAAAAAAACCTATTCTACACTTTTGACGCTAGCACCTCACCCACCGCAAAAGAACTATTCCGAGAGCTCGCCAATACCATCAAGATAGACTAGCCAAAATATCTTCTATCGTTAACCAGTAAATTTTAATGGGCACCATTCAATTCTAAAAAATGGTGCCCATTTATTCTAATATTTAGATGGTGCCCATCTAAATGCTAGTGATGGGCACCATCAGGAGTGCTAAATACTTCTAACCCCCCTTCCTCCCCTAGGTTAGGGGAGGCTAGGTGGGGTACGAAAATCGTATAAAACCATACCTCACCCTACCCTCTCCTATTTTAGGAGAGGAAAAAATTCTAAAATTTCAAGTGCGAGCTCTTACTTACAGCCTCCAAGTTGTCTAAAGGGTGGATATATACACCTTGACACCTAAGGCGTTTTTTTTATGCTTCCAGCAATTATTTATCTTAATTAATATGCCACCGGAAAAGCGAGAAGATCCATTCAAACAAACAATAAAAGAGTGGTATGAAGAAGCTGAAAGACTAACAGAACTAAATCAGAAGAATTTGGAACAAGTAGTCGAGAATTTACAACAAGGCTGGAATATGGGTAATGACAGTGACAAGAAGGGTGCGGAGACAAAAAACCAATTAAAAACCTAGTTTCGCAAGTATTGACACACCATACACAAAGTCCACATAACATCGCATGTCTCCTATTATCATCTTTTTCGCGACCGCGAAAAAGATGATACAATCCTAAACTTCACAAAAACCTCCTATTTTCCCTCCCCATTGAGGGGGGGGGGACTAAGGGAGAGGGTGAAAACTCAAACTATTACCCCGCCGCCCAAACAAACTTTTCCATCATACAACACTAAGCTCTGGCCGCTAGCAATAGCGCGCTGGGGCTTTTTAAATCTCACTTTATAGTGACCCTTGGACACTTGTTGCACTTCACAAGGCACCAACTCTCCTTGATGCCTGTATCTAGCAAGTAATTTGGAATTTAGAATTTGGAATTTAGAATTTGGAATCAGCAGATTCATGCTATGAACCTCCACTTCACTTACGTCAAGCCTTGGATCTTCAGGGTCTTTGGTTACGTACAAAATATTTTTCTTCAAATCTTTACGCAACACGTAGTAAGGCCCGCTACCGCCAATCTTGATCCCCTGCCGTTGGCCAATGGTGTAGTTATGCAAGCCCTGATGTAGTCCTACTTGGACCACATCCTTGATCCTTAATCCTTGATCCTTAACCATGAAAATGGGGCCGGGTTTAGGTTTTATTTTTTGCTCTAAAAACTCCTTTAGCCTAACCTTGCCCACAAAACACAAACCCATAGACTCTTTGCGGTTAGCATTCGGTAAACCTATCTCCTTCGCTAACTTCTTGACCTCGGTTTTTTTCATCCCCCCGATCGGAAAAAGTAGGTGTGGCAACTGCTCAGCGGTTATGTTGTAAATAAAATACGTCTGGTCCTTAAACTCATCTGTGGAACGAACTAAGTTATAGCTTTCAGCTGTTAGCTTATAATCAGCCTCTGTTGCATTTCTTAATTTGATATTGAGTATTTGTTTAGATTTTCGGATTTCGGATTTCGAATTTCCCGGACGCTTTGCTACTCGGGCGTAGTGCCCTGTCGCCAGATAGTCAAACCCGTGCTTTCTTGCCCAAGCATACAAAAGTTTAAACTTTATCTCTTTGTTGCACATCACATCCGGATTCGGCGTGCGCCCGGCCTTGTATTCTGAAAAGAAATACTGCATCACCTTAGCAGAATACTGCTTTTCAAAGTCTACAGTATGCAGAGGTATACCAAGGTGTGCCGCCACCCTTAAGGCTTCTTGTCTATCTTTAAGCCAAGGACACTCGGCAAGCTTCAAGCCCGTGGTTGAAGACCAATTCTTCATGAAAACCCCTTCCACTTCGTATCCTTCTCGCATAAGCAAATAGGCGGACACCGCAGAGTCCACCCCTCCTGACAACCCCACCAAAACTTTTTTCTTTCTCACCTTAACCATAACAACTAAATTAACACCCCCCTTTCTCTACAAATACTACCATACTACAGAGTATGGTAGTGTTTGTCGTCTAGCTTAAAAGCCTTAAAAGATCTTTCGAAAGTTTTGTTTTGTCTTTCAAATCTTGCACAACTTTTTTCAACCGATCCTTTTCTCGCTTCGTAGCCGTCTTTACGATCTCTTCAAGTAAAAGCTGAGGCCAAAAATACAAAGGATGTTTTCGTTTTAGCATACGCCAAGAATCGGATAAGTCGTCTGAAACTACAGGAGCACTTTTTTTAGTTCGCTTAAGAACGGTCCGATACCCTTCTCCATAAATCTGCAACCAAGTGTGAACTCTGGCAATAGTGCTAAAGCCAACCTTCGCAGACGCTCGTATTTCTTCATAAGTTAACCCTTCTTCCAACAACCTAGCTATCTGAAGTCTCCTAGCGAGCAATACCGCCTCCTGCTCAGAGAGCAAATCACGCACAAAACTCGCAGCCTCTACTGGATTACGTACGCTGGCTAAAGCTGTCGCGAAATCAGCGAACAGCTCATCTTGCTCCGTTTTGCTCAATTTCTTAATCTGACTATACTTACCCATACCAAACACTCTTTATGCAATTACTCCCATACTACAGAGTATGGTAGTATTTGTCAAAATAAGTATTTATCAAAACTGAAATACTAAAGTTCTATTTTATAAACACTGTTGCCATAACACCGAGGGTGACTAAAACCCCTCCTACTACATTTCCCATTGTCGGCTTTTCTCCTAAAAAGGTAAACGCTAACACCAATGTAAGCGCAATAGAAAGTTTATCTATGGGTGCAACCCTACTAGCCTCCCCAAGTTGCAGCGCACGGTAGTAAAACAACCAAGAAAGGCCGGTTGCTATAGCGGACAACACGAGAAAAACCCACGAGTGTCTAGATATCTTGGATATGTCACCCGCGGTCCCTTGAATCCATACTATGACCCAAGCAAATACTACTATCACTACTGTCCGGATAGCTACAGCTAGATTGCTATTTACCCCCTGAATACCAATCTTACCAAATATAGCAACTAGTGAAGCGAAGAAAGCGGATAGCACCGCGTAAATTGCCCATTGCATAAGTCTTAAAATTTAGAATATAGAATTTAGAATCTAGAAATCAGGTCGAATCCACTGTTGTAAAATCTCCAAAAGACTACCGTATAAGAATTTAATATTTGTACCATTTGCTAGTCATACCTATCAGGTATAAGGTATCAGGTAAAACCTAAGCAAGCTACTTAACAGAAAACAGATCTTGCCAGAAGGATTTTTCTGAAGCAAACTTGACCAGCTCTTTAGCTTCCGCAAATCTTTCTTGCTTACTTTCCGCGCCAAGCACCACCACTATAAAATAGTGCCCGCGACTATCACGAAAGCTGCCAGCAAAATTTATCGCCCCGTCCAGAGTGCCAGTTTTTCCTGCAATAGTAGTGAGTTCTTTGTCGGCTAAAAGAGAGTTTGTATTTTTTACATATCTACAGGCCCCGTTAATAGTACACAGCTTGTAGCTCTGTGTCCTGGTAACGCTTCTCACAAATTCCGTACTAAAAGCAGCATTGGAAAGCCGTGCCACACCTAAAGCAGACATCTGGTTTTCTTGGGACATCCCAGAGACATCCACAAATTTTGCTGTCAGTGCATTTTGCTCCAACGCTTTACTCTGCATCCTAGACAAAAAGTCCGCTCTTGAAAGACCAGTGCAGCGGGCTATACTTTCCGCAGCATCGTTAGCAGACGGGATCAACATAGCCCGAAACAGATCTCCCATCCTGTACCCCACCCTGCCCTGACTGGACACGGTTATGGAAGAACCCCCTACCCTGTCCTGCTCTTCTATGTAGCAAATTCGCCGCCAGTCTGGTTTAGTATCCAAGACCACAAGCGCTGTTACTAGTTTCACTAAGCTTGCCGGAGCGCGTAGTGTCTCGCTAGTGGTCTCATACAAAACCTGCCCTGTTACTTGATTGAGCACGATAGCTGATTTAGCTGTTAGATTTGTTGCCTCAACTTTTGGCTCTAAATCAAAAACACTTAAAGCACTCGCTGTGTTTGAAAAACTCGCAGCCAAAACAAAAACCGTTAGCATTGATACAGCTATTTTTGTAAGTTTTAATTTCCGATTTTTTTTCATTTCTCTGATCTGAAATTGATCTTTTTAGCATCCTCACACCTAAAAGCTCACAGCTAAACTACCGGTTCACCCTTGCAGCATGGAACCAAACTTACTCTGCAAAGCTTTTTTGTGCTGCTTAAACAGATCTTCCAATGCAGCTCGTACATGCCTGCCTATCTCCGACCGGTCGCCAACTATGGTATCAGCTATAACCACACTCTGCACATTTTGGTTACCATCCATGGTTATAGTCACCTTACCACCAGATGAACTTCCGGTTACCTGAATCTGCCCTAAAGCCAGCTCCAACTGCTTGGCCTCTTGGCGCATTGCATTTAGATCTTTGATTTTATCTAGTATACCCATAAGCGCTTTATAAACTCTATTACTTTTTTTACTTTATAATTTGATTAATGTTGAGCCTTTAGTAAACATTTACCTGTCTACTCTGCAACAGTTCTGGATCCGCGCTCTACTACGTGTCTGCTAAACATATACATCCACTGCCCAAAAGCCGCCATCACAACCCCGAAGATTACTAACGCCCCTACTACCGGAACTAGTTTTAAGACCGCGTAAACTATGGCTCCTACAAGCGCTGTTCTCCAGCTTACTTCCATAACCTTACCGCGCTTCAGCAACATGGTGCTGAAAGATCCAACAAAAACTAAGCCCATGATCCAGGCCAAAAACAGTGCGGCCGCGTACACTACAAGTAAAGCCAAGCCAGCGTAGATCCCTATCAACACTACCATCGCCACTATAGCTACTATAGGTGCCACCACTAGACCAGCTATGCCTAAGCCTAGGTTCATCCAAAACTTATTCTTCAAGCTTAGAACAAAATCTTCAGCTTTCCTAGGCGCAACCCACGAAACCAACAAGCCGATCAAGATATACCCTAAAAAGGCTATGGCAACACCAACAGCCAAAATACCTGACGCCCAAGCAGCAGCTTCTTTTTTGGAAGGTGTATAGGCTGTATATTCAAGGTTTGGTACAGCTGATCCTTCTTGCAAAACAGGCTGCTCTTTTGCACTCACCTTGGCTTTTCCCAATACTTGAGCTTTTGGCCCAAAGGTAACCTTGTCAGCATTTTTCACTACAAGTTCTCCGCTTATAGCGCTATTGATGGTCACTGACCCACCTGTCACCCAAACCTTGCCAGCCACCGGAGAGTCGATCAGAATTTGCCCACCTGCCACCACCACATCGCCACCGACCTTGGCCTTTTCTGACATTGAGATCTGCCCTCCTGCAGCCAACACATCACCACCGACTTCGTTATTTAGTTTAATGTTTCCGGATGCCACACGCACATCGCCACCAACTTTATTCTGGATGGCGACAGTCCCGCCAGCAACATTGACATCCGCCTCGACTTCGCCGTCTAGGGTAATATCTGAACCAGCGGCAAACAAGTCGCCAAGCACCTTGCTGTTAACCTGCACGCTGGCGCCGGCAGTATACAAATTTTTATACTCTTTTTGACTACTCAAAAGTACCCGTCCGGAATCTTTATCATCCGGGGGCACAAACTCCGCAGCGCCTGTCGGAAGGCTTCCCAAAAGCAGCATACAGACAACTGCAAGTGTTAACGCTCTGATAAATTTCATATGTTTTTTTGAGCTTTAATGCTTCTTACTTTCATACTACCGCTTTTCCGAGCGCAATGCAAAAGCTAAAAAAGCGTAGTACTGTCTTGGCTTGTCCCACTCTTTTTAGATGCCAATTTTGTCTTTGCGATTTTAGACGGGCTAGTTTGGACTCCTTGGGACTCTGCTTGCGCTGCACTTGCTCGGTAAGCACAGTACTCACAAGTCTGCCCAGAAGACGGCAAACCCGATGTCAAACATTGTTTCAGCTTAAGCAGGGTCGGCACTACCCACGCATCCGCTCCTTTGTACTCTATGATGTTAACATCAAATTCCAACCTCGCGTCAAAGGCCTCTCGATCCTTTTTGCCATTGACATACACAAAGTAGCCAACATCGCTTACTTGCAAACCGTTCTGCCGCAAGAGCCACTGGTAAACTTCCATTTGCCTCCGATACTGATTATGCCATTTGGTATCTTCCAACTCTGTAACAGCCCCTGCTTTGCTTGTTGCTTTGTAGTCCACTACATGTATCTGCCCTTGTGAGTTCACCCACAAGTCATCCACCGCCCCAAACACCAGCAAGTTAGTTTCCTTGTGCAATGCTTGAACGCCTACGAAATTCTCCCGCCAATGATCCAAC
>CAYYEK010000006.1:21941-24575 GCA_964470855.1 uncultured Candidatus Saccharibacteria bacterium | reverse complement strand
AGCTTTCAGATCCCTAAACATAGACAAAACCTGCTCATAGAGCAGCACTAGAGAGTCTTGGGCTTTTTGTTCATTTTCCCCTGACGCGAGATAAAGCAGGGCATTTTCCGGAACTAGGCTACTGACAGCTTGTGAGGATACGACAACTCCCCTACCAGCATCCGGTGTATACTGCAAGTCTTTTAGAAAAAACGGTACTGCTGAATCTGACCTGACTGGCGTATCCAAGTCCAAAAGATAGGCCACCACTTGGTCAACCCCTGCCACTTGGTCCTGTTTTAAAAGCTTGCCTGCTGAAGCCTTGGCCTGTGCAAGATCTTGGATCTTTTCTTCAAAAGTTTGCCAATCCTCGGGTAGATAATCCAAGCCCAACACCACCACCCGCCCTTCTTGGTTTGGCAAAGATGGTAGGTAGACAAACTCCATAAGAGCAAGCCCCAGCTCATTGCCGTTTTGCATATTTTTTACGACTGTTTCAAGAACATCTACCACAGAAGCAGGAGCTGAAGGCAAGCTTGCCCTGCCTAAAAACTTACCGTCCCGTTCTAAAAGCTGGTACTGGCTCTCAATCCTGCGAGTAGACTTTTCCACACGAATTTCAAAAGCAAAGTACTTTCTAGAAACCCCTACTATGTCTTCTTCTATCTCAAGCCCCACTTCAGGCATCTTTTCCAAAAGTTTTTCGTAGCGTTTCTTCTGAGTACCACCGAGCAAGAGTCGTATCTGTTCGCGAACAAAGGCTTTTTTCTCCTCTTCAGAGGCTGTGCTTTTTATGTAATCCTGGATAACCAAGTTCCACAACTCTTTGTTATCCCGAAAATCTATACTGATCCGAGTTTGGGCTTGCAGTGAATTCTCTCTGCTTCTAACAACTATCTGGCTAAATTTTTTTTCACCAGACCAAAAAACCGCGAAGAACATGGTTAGTACACGCATCAGCTCCCGCTCGTTGTATATGATTTTTTCTTTCTCTTCCACGAAAATAGTTTTTAGACTAAATCTTGCCTTAAAGTAAGCGCAATTGACTTGCTATTTTTCTTGTCATTCCAGCCAAGAGGTGCCTGTCCGCCTTTGGCGGAGAATCCAGGTTGTTGATTAATGAGGATGGATCCTGTTTTATAATGGGCGCCATTCAAGTCTTTAAAATGGCGCCCATTTAGGAGGACAAGGTAAGTTCAGGAGGACAGATTGTATGAGAAAAACTCTTTCGGTGGTTTAGGAATAATACTTTTTTACCTACCTTAAATTTGGAATCGTTCAGGAATGCTCTGGCTAGGCAAATATTTTTGGGGTACAAAGTCTGCTTTAAAAAGGGCATCAGCCACTCTAGTCTCTTGGAGCTCTTCGGCAGTGCGAAATTCACGAAACCCTCGCCTATCAAGGGTTTCTGGATTACTTTTTGTGCTAAGTTTTTCAAATGAATTTTCCATATAAATCTTACTACTATACAACAATACAAAAAATTCGTCAAGTGCTGACTTCTAGCCCTATGATAAGCTAAACTTGCAAACTTGGCAAGTCTGCTATAATAGCACCAAAGGATAAAAGTAACCCACTTTTTACCCTTAAAACATTAAGTAAAAAAACAATGACTATATTTCTTGCCATCATAGCCATCATAGTAGTGGCTGGCATAGTGCTTTATAACTCCCTGATCCGCTCCCGAAACCGAGTGGATGAAGCGTGGAGCGACATAGAAGTCCAACTTAAGCGCCGGTACGACCTCATCCCTAACCTTGTAGAGACAGTCAAAGGGTACGCCAAGCAGGAGTCAAGTGTATTTGAAAATGTAACCAAAGCCCGCGCTACAGCCATGGGGGCCAGCAACTTGCAAGAGCGCGTGCAGGATGAAAACATCCTCTCCGGCACTCTAAAGTCTTTGTTTGCGGTAGCGGAAAGCTATCCAGAGCTGAAAAGCAACCAAAACTTTATGCAGATGCAAAGCGATCTAACGGACACAGAGGATAAAATCCAAGCCTCTAGACGCTTCTACAACGGCACTGTCAGGGACTTTAACACCAAATTGCAAGTCTTCCCGACCAATCTTTTTGCCAGCGCTCTAGGCTTCAAAGCTCGCGAGTTCTTTGATATAGATGAAAAAGGCGCAGAAGGACAAGCCGTGCCTGTAAAATTCTAAAACAGAATTTTACAAATCCCAAGTTTGAAAATCCTAAATGCTAAACAAAATCTAAAATGAGTAATTCTCCAAATCCCAAAAAATATGATTTGGAAGAAAGGACGCGGGATTTCGCCCTGAAAACACGACACTTCGTTTTAAAGTTGCCAAAAAACATAGTTATACTTGAAGACGGCAAACAGTTAATCAGATCATCTGGCTCTATGGGGGCCAATTACATAGAAGCCAACGAAGCATTGAGTAAAAAAGATTTTCTGATGCGTGTAAAGATTTGCCGCAAAGAAGCCAAGGAAACCATCTACTGGCTAAATATGCTGATACTAGAAAATGTAGAACTTAACAAAGAACGAAATGAGCTGCTTAGTGAAGCAACTGAACTTATGAAAATTTTCGGATCTATCGTGTCAAAGTCTTCTTAGTAGCTCATAGTGCGAGCCCTATGATTTAAACTTTGAGATTTGAAATTGTTTAGAGTTTAGGTATTAGGATTTAGAATT
>CAYYEK010000006.1:0-21841 GCA_964470855.1 uncultured Candidatus Saccharibacteria bacterium | reverse complement strand
ATTTAAACTTTGAGATTTGAAATTGTTTAGAGTTTAGGTATTAGGATTTAGAATTTATCAGTATTATCCAGCACTGTGATCACATATTCACACATCACTAAGAACAAACGTAACTCCCTCCTCTTGGTGTTCTTTTTTCTGTTGGTTATCATCGCGCTTGGCTGGACTTTCAGTCAGTACTACGGAGAGCCAGCCATCCTGTATCTGGCAGTAGGTTTTTCTGTTTTCTCCTCGCTTATCTCCTACTACTTTTCCGATTCTCTGACTCTAGCCATGTCCGGCGCAGAGCAGGTAACTAGGCAGTCGCACCCTGAACTATTTCGTATAGTAGAAAACCTGACCATAACGGCTGGCCTGCCCCTGCCTCGGATATATACCATTGACGACACAGCCATCAATGCTTTTGCAACCGGCCGAGACCCGAAACACGCTGTAGTCTGCGTAACTACTGGCTGCCTGTCTAGGCTGGACAAAACCGAACTAGAAGGAGTATTGGCTCATGAGATCTCCCACATAGGCAACTACGACATCCGCTTTATGACACTGGTAGTGGTTCTAGTAGGAACCATAACTCTTTTGGCTGACTGGTTGCTCCGCTTTTCTTTTTTTGGTGGCAAAAGTCGGGACCGAGACAGCGGTAGCAACCCACTGGCCATAGCAGGACTGGTTTTAGCTTTACTCTCCCCCATTATTGCCACCCTGCTTCAGTTGGCAGTCTCACGGCAGCGCGAATTTCTAGCTGACAGCACCGGTGCCCTGCTTACCCGCTATCCGGAAGGGCTAGCCAAGGCCCTTGAAAAAATCAGCGCCGACCAAGAGCCCCTGGAAGCAGCCAACAAAGCCACAGCCCACTTGTACATTGCTAACCCGTTAAAAAATCACCATGATTCAGTAGGCTGGTTTGCTGGCCTATTCAACACCCACCCCCCAGTTGAAGAAAGAATCAAAAGACTCCGAGAGATGAACTTGTAGGGGAAAAAGAAGGCAGGAGCAAAAAGTAGTAAAGTAGTAGAAGTAGTAACAGTAGTAATAGTAATATACAGAGAACATTTTCCGCCATAGGCGGACCCGCCTTTGACTGGAACAATTGACCATTGACATTTGACTTATGTAATGGACGCCATTCAAGTCTTTAAAATGTCGCCCATTTAGGAGAACAAGGTAAGTTCAAGGTGACGGAAAGCGTTAAATTCACTTATCAGATAGGTTCTAAAAAGTTGAAGTTGGAAAAAAAATAGCACAGTTATTAAGCCACCACAAGCCAATCCCTTACATTGCTTAGCTTTTTGCTTCCTTATCCTCACACCCTCCTGGCTTCACTTTAGGTCCGGCCGTCACTTTTTTGAAGCCTAGTAACAATTTTGAAAATTTACGAGGCACGACTAGTTTGCTGAATAATTTTTGCACTACTGTTTAAAATTTTCCAATTATTAACTAAGTAAACCTCGAATAGTTATGAAAAAAAAATACATCTCTGCATGTGGAATAGACTGTCTTTCACAAGAAGGACTGAAAAAGCATGAGAAAAAATGCCCTAAATGTCGGCAAATTTACGCTGAGACTATAAAGGCCGAAACAGAAGCACGAGCAACACCATACTGGTATCCATTTCATCGCAACTAACAAAGCAGCGCATTACACCGTAAAACTATCTAGCTTTTAGTGGTAGCAAATAATATATTCGACCCCAAACTTTGAAATAAATTAATCTCACACCCTCCTGGCTTCACTTTAGGTCCGGCCGTCACTTTTTTGAAGCCTAGTAAACTGTTGCGACCAAAACTCATCAACTGCTAACCACCTCCATAGCCACATCATAAGCAAACCCTCGTCTTAAAAACTTAGCCAAAAACTTTTGTTTTGTTTTATAATCAAGCTCCTTTACTGGGAGCTTTTGTTTTTCCCCAAATCTTTTCGCGCACCCTAGCTCTATCTCCTTACTCCAATGCTTGTCAAAGGCTTGGTCTAACTGCTGCTTAGAGTACTTCTTTTCCAATAGTTTTTGTTCTATGTACTTCCTTCCATAAGTACCGAAGTCGCGGTATTCTGAAAGCTTGCTTTCTAGGCGGTTATCGTCGTTTATATAGCCAAACTCCGAAAGCCTGCTTAGCACACTTTGAGCCACTTTTTCCTCAAACCCCTTAGTCAAAATCCGATCATGCATTTCTTTTTCTCCATACCAACGCATACTTAAAATACGAAGCGCATAGGCCAAAGCTTTCTCTTCGGAGTCTGGGAATTTAGTTTTATGTAATTTTCTGAACATTTTTTACCCTACTAACTACCTGCCTACCGGCAGGCAGGCGAATCGTACGAATATACGAATGTAAATGAGAATAAAATATGAGACGTACCTTTGGGGGTCATAAGCAATTTAAATATTATATATAGGTATAGAAAGTTTAGTATATTCGTAATATTGGTATTTAGTAGGTTTTAAAGAGTTTGCACAGGACTTCTATAGTATAATGTATATACTAAGGAAAGGGCATTTCTTGAAACAAAATCCCAACTTTTATATTTGACTTTTAGCACTCTCCTGTGTAGACTGATAATACGATTGGGGTGACGCTTGGGTTTTCGCTCCTGGAAACGCAACAAGGTTTCAAGAAAAAAACCTCAAAATTTTGACCATATGAGTGGCGACAACTTAAACTACAACCAACATTCCTTTGTTCGTAGGTATTCACAAGGCTTATCTTGAAAATTCATAAAAATAATGGCTAACTTTAATTTCATCTTAGAAAGACTATCGTCCCGTGCTAAAAACGCCCTCATAGCGGCGCAAATGGTATCTGAAGAGCTTAAGTGCGATCACATAGGTACAGAGCACCTGCTTTTTGGCATTGTCTCGGAAAAAAACTCCTTTGCTTCGGAAATACTAGGCAAAGCCAAGTTAACCATGGAAATCCTAAAGCCGGAGATTGATAGCGTTAACGCGAACCATAAAGTAGACCACTGGAAGCCGGTTCTATCGGAAAACCTAAAAGCCGCTATAGAGCGGGCGGCTATCGTAGCCAGCCAGTTCGGGTATCAATTTATAGGCACTGAACATTTTTTATTTGGCCTAGTCTCGATGCAAGGCAACCGCGCCAAAGTCATCTTGAGCAAACTCGGTGTAGACTCCCACGAGCTGGAACACAATCTGCTAGGCATGTTTGAAAATATCGCCCGCTTCCCCGAAAATCCAGAGGAACAAAAGCAGTCAGGACCTTCCAAAAGCATCCTTGAGTACTTCACTTCTGACCTCACAAAAAAAGCGGAAGCTGGGAAAATTGATCCAGTTATAGGCAGAAAAAAAGAGATTGAACGGCTTACTTCCATCCTTGGCAGGCGCACTAAAAACAATCCGGTCCTCATAGGCGAAGCAGGGGTGGGTAAGACTGCTATAGTTGAAGGACTGGCTTTAGCCATAGCAAAAAAAGAAGTCCCGGAAAGCTTGTTAGACAAAAGGATCTTATCTTTAGACTTGACTTCGTTAGTGGCTGGCTCCATGTTCCGTGGCGAATTTGAAAACCGGCTTAAACAAGTAATAGAGGAAGTCAAACTTGAGCCCAACACTATCTTGTTTATAGACGAAATGCATACCATGGTAGGCGCGGGAGCTTCTCAAGGCTCGCTAGACGCAGCCAACATCTTAAAACCTTCTCTAGCTCGCGGAGAAATTCGCGTGATAGGCGCGACCACCCTGGCAGAGTATAAAAAGTTTATAGAGCACGACTCAGCGTTAGAACGGAGATTTCAAAGCATCTTGGTAGATGAACCAAGTGAAGATGAGTCTATAGAAATCTTAAAAGGCTTACGCCCCAACTACGAAAAACACCACCAAGTAACCATCACCGACGAAGCCATAAAATCCGCAGTAGAATTGTCCAGCCGCTACATACAAGATCACCATTTGCCAGACAAGGCTGTAGATCTCATAGATGAAACAGCGGCCTTCTTACGGAGCCTGATGGCACCGTCAAAAGCGTTGAAGCAGAAGAAAAAACTTGAGCAAGACTTAGAAAAACTGGAAGAAGAAAAAACCAAAGCGGTTTGGAAAGGTGACTTTGTATCAGCAGAACATATGCGCCTGCAAGCGGAAATCCTCAACCAACAACTGCAAGAGGCGGAGAGCTTACTCAAAAGAGAAGCGGAAACCCCGCTTCGTGAGATCACTTCCGAAGATATAGCTCACACTGTCTCCATGATGACCAAGATCCCACTGGAACGGCTAACCAAAACCGAAGTCGGGAAGCTCACAAAACTAGAAGACATCTTACGCAAACATATAGTTGGACAAGACGAAGCCGTCGCGGAAGTTGCAAAAGCCATCCGCCGCAGCCGCGCCGGATTGCATGACCCCAAGCGGCCTTTGGGCTCCTTCATCTTCCTTGGTCCGACAGGGGTTGGCAAGACTGAAACAGCCAAGATCATTGCTTCCCAAGTGTTTGACGACCCGGATGCGTTAATCCGCGTGGATATGTCGGAATTCATGGAAAGATTCAATGTCTCCCGTTTAGTCGGGGCACCCGCGGGTTATGTAGGGTACGAAGAAGGCGGGCGCTTGACAGAAGCTGTACGCAGGAAACCATACGCCGTGGTGCTGTTTGACGAGTTAGAAAAAGCCAACCCAGATGTGTTTAACATACTCTTGCAGGTTCTAGAAGACGGCCAACTTACAGACGCGCAAGGACGGACCGTTTCGTTCCGGAACACTATCATCATCATGACCTCAAACCTCGGCATGCAGGAACTGACCGCAGGCGCAGCTAAGATAGGTTTTGCCGACCACGAAGACGACGGCAGCACAGACATCAGCAGAAAAATCAAAGAGCTGGAAGCGGAGTATAATCGGATTCAAGAGGGGGTCATGAAGCTGGTCAAACAACACTTTAAACCTGAATTTCTAAATCGAGTAGACAAAATCTTAGTCTTTCGACCTCTAGGTATAAAAGAGCTACGAAAAATAGCAACCCTCCAGCTTTACGAACTTGCCAACCGACTCAAAAAACAAGGCATACTTTTCCAACCAAGTGCTACTTTAGCAAAATACTTGGCGGAAAAAAGTTTTGACCCGTCTCAAGGCGCTCGTTTTGTCAGAAAAAATATAGAAACCTTGGTAGAAGACCCGCTGGCAGAAAAGATTATCGAACAAGGCTTGGGGCCAAGCAGTGAAATCCAAATCGAACCACATAACGGCCAATTGCTTATAACCTCAACGCTTTCTCAACCTGCCAAAGCTCTAGCCTAATAAAATCTTGTTACACATATGCCCTTTGCATTGCCAACAGCGCGAAAATTATCCGCCCTGGCAAGTTCCGTGGCAAAACAACTTTCCGAGTTATTGATCCCAGTTCGCTGCAGCATCTGCCTTACTCCTTCACCTGAACCACTGTGCCCGTCTTGCACGAGCCGTCTTCATGAATACCAGGACCAATCCTGCATCCACTGCCGCGCCTCAAATCCTTTCGGCATGACCCACCAAAAATGTCTGACTCGCTATTCGCCTGAAATCTGTTTTAGCGCGTATAGCTATCAAACGCAAGGCTTAAACCAGGCGATCGTTAAAGGCAAATACTACGGAGTAAAAAATATCTTTCCAGTATTTGGCAAACTTCTAGCAGAAAACATTGAAAAAAACTTTGGACTAGAATTCCTGAAGGGTTTTTGGGTTACCCCTATCCCCCTTCATCCGGCCCGCTACCGCTTCCGAGGCTTTAACCAAACAGCACTGCTCGCCCAAAGTTTGGCGCTAGATCTAGGCTTATCTTATGTGGAACTTTTAGATAGAGAGAAGAAGACCAAAACTCAAAAAGACCTAAAACGAGAACAGCGCTTGCAAAATGTCAAAGGATGTTTTACTCTAAAGCTTCCAAAAGATAACTTAACCGGTAGAAAAATTCTGCTTTTAGATGATGTCACTACTACCGGCGCAACTTTTCTGGAAGCTGTAAAAACATTAAAACAAGCTAATGCAAGCAAGGTTTTTTGCCTCGCCTTAGCAAGGGAGTAAAGACGAGCGTTGTTACCAAAATACACCTAAAAGATATGTTACGCAGGGGATTCATCTAATTGGATAATTTTACACGGTGTTATGCTCGAGTAATGCCCCAGTTCTGTCGCTTTGTTTATTCTTCTCCTTCTTTTTGGTTGTAGTTGGAAAATTATCCTGGCAAAATCATCACCCTCTTGTCGCCCATCATCTGAAATCAAATTTTTATACATACGCTCAAGATACTCGAGTTCTTCCAACAGATCAAGTTTAAAATCACTGTAAAGTTTTGAAATCGTGCCAACAGGATTAAACAGCGACCCCGACGCTCCAAGATCCAGAAAGGCTACTTGGGCAGTTTCAGCGCGTTGAATTGATGCTTGAACTTTTTCTAAACATTGACGTTTCACTGTATGAATTACGTCGGCACTTTTATTGTACCCATTTTCTAGTGATTTTAGGTCTTCAATATCAGTGCTTGTACTTGGGAAGCTGATTTGATCATGAAAAAAATATAGTCTTTTATTTATCGATTCAAAGATTCTCTGCGCCAAACCATCAAAGCGAGAGTTCACCTCTGTGTTCAATTCTCGGAATTTTCCACATACAATAATATGCTCATACAGCTTCTCCATTTCTTCCCAAGACATATCTTGCCAAAGATTCAGATAGGGTCGTTCATTACCTTCCATATCTTGAATTTTGCCAATATTTTCTTGACCAGAGTAACGAATATAAAACGCGAAAGTCAAAAAACGCATACTACTCATCTGATTTAGTATCTCTCTTGCCAAATTGGTAGCATCTGTATTAGAGGTGTAGCCAATAGCTTCCTGCAATTCAACCATGAAATCCCTATAAATCCGCAGCAAACTGTGATTATTTCGTTCTGGTGAGCTGACATTCTGGTACAATTGTTTTCCTACTGCGTACTGTGCCTGACGATATAAACATTCAAAAATTTGTGCTATTTTTTTTAGCGTTTGCTCTATATTCACCTGGTTTTCTACAGAATCTTTAAGCTCTTTAGTGATTTGCCCCTCTTGCAATGTGGACCAGTCTAAAAACTTTCCTTGCCCTATTAAACCATTTAATTTTTTCCAAAATAGTGACTTGAGCCGGATAAGACCACCGTAATCCAACTCAGGCTGTAAAGGCCGTTCTATTATAAAATCAACCTTCGGTCTAGGTGTAGTCCCTCCAGCGCTACCTGTGAATACTGATTCAACAGAAGTTGCGGAAGGCGGCTGAGAACCGCTACTGCCTTTTTTTGTTGGATTTTTAAAAGAGAACATGTTTCGTTTTTAACTAATCCAGGAACCTTCCAATATAATTGAAAAGTTATTCTTTTTCAAGTATTTACTCGCCACTTCTTGAAACCTCATTATTAGTAGTATCGTGTACTGGTAAAGATACTTCTTTTTGTTCTGGTTGCTCGCCAGCCTGTTCATCAGCACTAGCCTGAGCTTGTGCTTCTGCCTCGGCTTTTTCGTAAAGTTCGTCTAGGCTTGAATTCAAGTTTTGAGCAAAGCTTCTGTTGCCCTCTTGATCAACAAAATTTTTAGCTAATGTAGCGGGGTCCACGTTTAAACTTCGGGCTAAAGCCACTAGCATCCGATTTATAGTAGCGTAATCCTGCTGCTGTTGGTAGGCTAAAGACTGCAAGATCTGCTTCTTTGACATCTGGTTGAGCTGTGTTTTTTTGGCCATGGGAATTCTATTGTTACTGTTAATCTTTACTGGATAATTGTAGCCAAAGCCTGACACTAGCGCAATACTTCAAAAAGAGCAGGTTCTTTAGTTAGCCAAAGCTCCGATCAAAAACCCAGCCAGAACAGCTTCTGGTTTGGGCTCGCCTCCGTGTTGGGATCCGAAAGCAGCAGACGCATCTTTACCGCACATCCCCTCTATGGCTTTTTCTCCACCAGGGTGCTTAGCTATCCAAGAAGTCAGATCATATACCTGACCATTCACCACGCTCCAACATGAAGAGGTGGTATTGCGGCTGCTCACTTCTGCCATGGTGTAGCCTTTTACTTTAGGAGACTCCGCAGCTGGTGTAGTAACTGGCTTAGGTGCTGGTGTTGAGAGTACTTCCATTTCCGGAGTCATAACAGCCTCTCCTTCTGGCACTGGCATACCCTGCGTTGCTGACCCGGAGCTTCCTGCCTGTTCCGTTGTTTCTAAACTAGTCTGATCCTCGACTTCTGGAGCAGAAGCTTGCCTGCTAGCGAAAAACGCGCCCACAAGGGCTAAAACCGCGACTATGATTGCGATAAGTACAGGTCTGTTCATAATTTTTTTTATAATTTAATTGACCCCGATATTTTACCATAAAAACATCGGCTAGTGTATAATTAGGTCAATCAATTAGTTTTTTATCTATGCCTAAAAATCAAACCCATAATCATACAAAAAAGCTGCGTCTAGTGTTACCACCTAAACCAAAAAATAGCAAATCTCTGCTGCCTGTACCCCCTTTAAAAAAACGAGATCTCAACCGTCTTATGTCTGCTAGGGAAACGCTTTTATCCATACCTCGGATCTGGCGGATCATCACAGAGTTCATAAGTGGTTATAGATTTATTAACAACTTTGACCATGCGGTCAGCATATTTGGGTCAGCTCGTTGGGGCGAGGAACACTCAGTGTATAAAGACGCCCAAAAGCTAGCCTTCTACCTAGCCAAGCAGGGCTTTGCCGTAGTTACCGGGGGCGGTCCGGGTATCATGGAAGCGGCCAACAAAGGAGCAAAAGAAGCTGGTGGAAAATCTGTGGGCTTGAACATCCAACTGCCTATGGAGCAACGCATAAACCGTTATGTCACTGAAGCGGAATCCTTTCATTACTTTTTTACCAGAAAAGTCATGTTAGCATCTGTCTCGCAGATCTACATATTTTTCCCAGGAGGCTTTGGGACATTAGATGAGTTTTACGAGATCATGACCCTAATCCAAACAAAAAAAATGAGCGGGGTTTATGTCGTGCTAGTTGACCGAGATTTTTGGAACCCTCTAGTAAACTGGATGAAAAACAACATGCTGAAAAAGCATCAGGCCATAGACCAAACAGACCTTGATTTCTTTCATGTAGTAGAACACGCCGAGGCTGCCTTAGCTTACATCAACAAACTTCTGGTCAATGAAGCTTTTAAAACCCCACGGCAAATCCATCTGGAACACAACCCGGCCGGAGTACAGATGTCGGATTTCAATCCTATAGACTTACCCTATCTGAAAGCCGACGATTCTGGTAGCACTTCAAAAAAACGGCCTCGCAAAGACAAATCAAGATAAAAGCACCCATGCCAACTATTCAAGGAAGTCCGCAAGCCGCAACAGTAGCAGTGTTGGCCGTTGTTTTGACGGCTGTGTTTGCACTTTGGCAACTGCAACCCTCAAGTCATCCCGCCCTGCCGGATCGGCCCGATACAACAAGTGTTCATTACCCTGCATTTTCCAAAGACCTGTCGTTTTATGAGGAAGCATGGGAAAAAACAAACTCCACTGCTCCTACAGAGGAGAAAATAAAAGGCCTTATAGTTAGCCACCACCTCTTGGCTAGAGCTTTGACTGCCAAAGCCTTCAGGCGCGCAAGCTCAGACAGTATCCAAACAGTCATACTACTTGCCCCAGACCACTATGGCCACAACCAAACGCCCTTAGTCACCACCGACTTTGATTTCACAACTCCGTACGGCACACTTAAAACCGATTCCGAGCTACTTTCAAAGCTAAAAACCCGCACAGCACTGATCCGCACAGATCCGAGTATGGTGGACCAGGAACATGGCTTGGGCAATGTAACAGCTTTTATAAAAAAAGCATTCCCTAACGCCAAGCTTTCCGCGTTTATGGTAGCAGCAAAGATCAATGCCCAAGATTTACATAGACTTGCTGCGTTGCTATCAAACGCCTGCGGTCAAGACTGCATCCTACTCGGTTCATTTGACTTTTCCCATTATCTGCCAAAGCCAGCCGCTGACTTTCATGACCGTGTAAGCCTGGATGCTATCCAAAGCTTCAACTACTCACTCATAGAAAAGTTGGATGTTGATTCACCTTCAGGTTTGGCGCTGTTCTTAAAAATACTAGAAACCCAAGAGTTTACTAAAGCTAGCTTAAGCAACCAGGACAATTCCGACAGCTTCTCCCCCACCCCCCAGCTAGAAACTACTAGCTACCTTTTTCTCGAATTTACCAAAGGACAACCATTACCAACCCAAACCGACAGCGCACTTGTTTTAGGATCATTGAACCAAAGTAGTCTTGAAACAATGCACCACCAAAGCCCAAAGTTTGCATATAAATATTTAGAGAGGCTATGGCTTGGACAGCGCCTCACCTACTCACTTACCATACCAAAAGATGCGCAGTGGAAAAACTTTCTCTCAAGGTTTGGTCTGATAAATCTACCTGAAGAACAGCAGGAGATGGTGAAATTAGGAAAGGTAGATATAGAGATCAGCCCTAAACTGAACTGTGATGAAAACACAGCCCAGATCCGCATCTGTACTGCTGAAAAAAATGCGATCATGCAAACCAATTCTAATCAAATCACCTTTGGTTTAAGCGAACTCAATCCAGATCCTAAAGCTGAAGACACAACCACTAGTCTTGCACTCGGTCTCCTAACCAATGACAACGATCTCTATATCCACCTGCTTCCAATTGTGTGTCAAAATAGCCAGTGCGCTTTAGCTTATGGCTCAAATCGTGATATAATCCTCTCAAAAGTAGCTGAAGAAAGTCTTGTCTTAGCTGAAACAAAAAAGCAAATTCAAACAGGTATAATTTTAATCCAAACACCAGATAAATAAAAAATATATGGACACAAACACTACCCCGCCCAACACAAACCCGGAACTACGATCGCATACAAGGCTTAAAATCCTAGTCTCTTCGCTCGCTCTGCTGGTGATAGTCGGTATTGTCGGTGTTTGGGTGTGGGTGGTAAAACAGCCATCTGGATATAAACAGAGCGGACCTAATCCTTCAAACTCTGAAATCTCTACCTCTGTTGATTCTTCCAACGATCAAACCGAAACAACAACTCCAACTGAACCAACCACCTGGAATCCTTATGATCCAGCTTGCAAATTTAGACTTGACACACCAAATAGTAAAACAGGGCTTGCGTTGTGGACAACCCCAAAAGCATTAGGTGAACAAAAAATATTTTACCCCAACTCTTCTGAAGTACCTGAGGGAAGGGAAGAACATGGCTACCAGGTAGGCAAAATGCTGTCCGGAAGATACCAAGACGCAAACATCTTACTGTTCATGATTATACCCGATGGACCAGGTCCATTAGATGTTATAAGAGTTTTAGAAAAAAACGGCACTTACACCCTACTGACCAAATACTCAACCACCTCACTCACAGACGAGTATGATATAAAAGCGCTAAAGGTCAAATTACAAAAAGATAATTCTGCGGTATTGCCGGACCTAGAACTACCAGAAGCGTTGACCTTAAAGAGTCCGGACTTGAATCTAACCTACGCCAAACCCGAAGGGTTTTTCTCAAACGGCATTGACTTTTTCTGCGCTGATGACCTCACCCCCATCCATACTGATCAGGAAGTTGGGGCTATATATATAGACAAGCTAGACGGGGAAGGAAAGTTCAGCAGAAACTTAGGTGCTTTTTATGTCAAAGCTCCTGACAGCACTTTGCGGGTATACCGACTTGATCCGCCATTTATCGGTCAGGACAGGATCCCGCTCGTCACTTGGCAGAACAACACAGTCAATAAGGATGAATACAGCCACAGAGCAGTGTCCGGTTGCGGAGTAACCAGATATCTGGACATAGACCCAGAAGTGAGTGTCAAAGACTTAAAAATTGCCGGTGCTACAGTCAACGGAGACAAGATATACGAGTTTGCCGACCCAAACAACCAATACTTGAAAAGTTTTTACGAGACTAGAGCCACACAAAACCCAAACAGCCCACAAACTGGATTCCAAGAGTTTCTCAACGCTCATCCTATCTTCTTCTGGCAGGATCCTTTAGGAAGATTTGTGCGATTTGAAAACGCAAAATTCTTACCACTAGCAGAGTGTGCCAAGCCGGTGATCTACCTATACCCAACTAAAACCCAACGAGTCAATGTGCGCGTGGAACCGCAAGGAGGACTACTTTTTGCAGAGCCAAGCTACCCTCTAAACGGCTGGACTGTTAACGCGACTCCAAACGGAAAGATAACTAACCTGGCAGATGGCAAAGTTTACCCGTACCTGTTTTGGGAAGGCCGCGGAGGCATGTATGCCACACCAGGCAAAGGATTTGTGGCAAGACAGGAAGACTTGTCTGCTGACTTGACTGAAAAACTTGGACAATTTGGCTTTAATGAGACCGAAATAAAAGACTTTTTGGAATACTGGATACCAGAAATGCAAGCGGCTCCGTATTATTTCTACACATTCTTGGATACTGACATGGTTGACAAGCTGGCGCCACTCACCATAACCCCAAAACCGGATACAGTTATCCGAGTTGTTATGGACTTTAGGCCACTTAAGAGCCCAATTACAGTTACAGGGTACGATATAAAAAAGACTGAAAGACACGGGTTTACCGTTGTGGAGTGGGGCGGAGTAAAAAGATAAAAAAATATGTCATTCCAAGAAAAAAAGCGGAGGTCCTTGATCAAGGCTGCCACCTACCGGTTTATAAGCATCGCCTCAGACGGATTGGTTGTTTTTCTTATCACCCATGAGTATGATGTGACCGTAAAAGTAATCGTGGTCACCAACATCATATCTTTAGGCTTGTATTTTTTCCATGAACGCTTTTGGAACAGCGTCAGTTGGGGCAAAACCCATCGCAAAGCAAGACAGTAAACAGTACACAGAGAACATTTTACCATTGACCATTGACATTTAACAGAAAGCAGAAAACTATCCTTTCCGCCATAGGCGGATCCGCCTTGGGCGGAAATCCTTAATCCCTAATCTTTAACCAAACAAAGAACCTCAACATAAGCTCTAAATTCTAATTTCTAAACTCTAAACAAATCTAAATATCAAATTTTCAAAAAGTTCAAAGTTTGAAGTTGAAGTTTTTCCGCCAGAATGAACAACACTTGACAATTAACCATTGACTAACCCCTACGAAATACTAATAGTACGAATATACAAATAAAACAATTGACCACCCTTGACATTTAACTTCTGTAATGGGCACCATTCAAATCTTTAAAATGGTGCCCATTTTCGGGACCATTGCCCAATTTACAATCTAAAATCTACAATTCTTAACTCTTAATTCTTACTTCTTTCTTCTTTCTTCTTTCTTCTAAACTCTAAATTCTAGATTCTAGATTCTAGATTCTGGCCTCGTACTATTCGTGCAATATTTTTCATTCGCTATTCGTTTCCATTATCTTATCTACTTCTCGCCCCTAGTGGGGGGAATATTATAATAGGAGAGTAAAAAAGAAGCCAGCTGTCCAAATGCCGGTGCCGCTGTGCTTTCCGCGAACATCACGGTACGCGGATGATCAATCCTTACCAGCATTAAAAACTTAGGGTCTTCAGCTGGACCGAAGCCTATAAAAGTGCCGATGTTATTGTCTGGATCATAACCCTTGCCATCCGATCTAGCGACTTGTGCAGTACCTGTTTTACCTGCTATATAGTACCCTTTCACCCCAGCTTTTTTGCCGTGTCCGTTCTCCACAACACTAACCAACATCGCCCCGATGGTGGTGGCTGTTTTGGTGGATAATACCTGCGCCTGATCCAAATCTTTTCCATAATCAACCGTTTCTCCACCTGGTTTTATACGAAACTGAACTAACCGAGGGCTTGTCATCACTCCTCCGTTAGCTAGGGCTGTGTAAGCTTTTATCAACTGGATCGGCGTAACTAAAATCCCCTGACCAAAGGCGCTTGTAGCATAGTTTAATTCTATACTCCCTTTCAAGTTCTCCAAGCTTCCCGCCCTTTCTAGCACTTCTATGCCCGTTGATTTTCCAAAGCCAAACTTCTCCATATAAGTCTTAAAACGAGCATTCCCCAACTGCCTTTGTACAAAAATCATCCCTGTGTTTAAGGATTTCTCCAGCACCTGGACCATATTTTGCCGTCCGTGGGCTTTGTTGTCTGAATTTTTTATCTGATAGCCAGCGATTTCTTCTACCCCTTTATCATCAAATTCTGTATCAGGTTTTACTGAACCTACATCTACAGCTGCTGCCATCACTAAAGGCTTGAAGACTGAACCTGGCTCATAGTTTCCTTGGGTGCATAAATTTTGATATTTTCTCGGATCGTCTACTTTGTTGTATTCATTTGGATTAAAATTCGGGTTACTCGCCATAGCCAAAACACTTCCTGTTTTAGGCTCAACAATGATGATACAACCGCCATCTGCCTGGTGTTGGGTTACAGTTTCGGATAAAACTTTCTCTGCGTTTAGCTGCACAGCCCTATCTACACTTAAGACCAATTGGTCGCCATTTTCCGGAGCTTGAAACTCTTCTTTACCGCCAAACAACCACAAGCCTTTTGCATCTCTAGTTGTTTTAATACTACCCGGCTTGCCGGCCAACTCATCCTCGAAACTTCGTTCCAACCCGTAAATCCCAACACGCACTGGACCGCTCTTTTCTTGGAATGCGGTAAAGCCCAACACATTACTCAAAAGCTCTTGTTCAGGGTAAAACCGACTAGTTTCATAGTCAATATAAATGCCTGGAATTTTTTTATTTTCCAGCTGTTCCTGCTCTTCTTTGCTCAGATCCTTTTTCAGAGGTACATAAGAGCGACCGGATTGTCCAAGCTTTTTTTCCACCTCCGCAGCCTCTTGACCAAACAGCGCTGCTATCACCTTTGTCGTTCCGACTATATCCTGAATCTCTGAAGGAACAGCGTAGGCTAATGGCTTTTTTATATTAGTAGCTATGGGAAACGGCTCTTGACTGAATTTATCGTACACTTTTATCTCACCTCTGGTGGGAAGCAGCTTAGCGTCCAAACCATGCTGACCCAAAGCAAGTTTGGTAAACTGATCCGCTTTACGAACCTGCAGATCGTAAAGCCTAAAAGCGAAACCAATAAAAAACAAAATAACAAGCCCAGAAAAAATCCGGACTCGGTAATCTCTACTAGGTATCTGTCGGCTTCGTGAAAAACCCATAGGTTTGCGGTGCAAAAACGAAAATCAGCAGACAATCGATGTTTGGTGAGCGTAATTTATCTTAAACTCAACTGGTGACTAGAGGGGTTAAGATTTATGACTTTCGGAGCACCTACAGCAACAAAATCTCCTGAGCTAATTATAGACTGTTGGGCTTTCGCTACAGAACTGCGAGCCGCTACTTCTGCCAATAACTGTTGCTGCTCGGAAGTCATCTTTTGAATCTGACTCGACAGCCTGCTTTGTTCATAACTCAAGCCTGCATAATAGTTAACTGCAAATAGATACCAAGCAACCAACAACGCGTTCACCACTAATAGCATACTCAATGCCCAATTGTGCGGGTTGAAGTGCCAATACGTTCTTGCTTTGCGCACACTGACACGAGGCCCGACATTGTATCTTGTTGCTTTTACACTGTTCATATTTGTTTTGTTTTTTGTATAAGTTGATATTATTTTTTTTGAAATACTCGTAACTTTGCACTCTTGCTCCTAGGGTTTTGCCGCTGTTCAGAGATTTGTGGAGATACCGGTTTTTTAGTTACAACAATTCCTAGACTAGGGTTCTCGCAACGACAAACAGGAGACTCGGGCGGACATATACAGTCTATTGACCAGCTACGAAACTGGTTTTTTACTATCCGATCCTCCAACGAATGAAAACTTACCACTGCCAACACTCCCTTAGGTGCCAAAACCTGTACTGCTCCTTGGAGGAATGAATGTAAACTCTCCAATTCTCCATTTACTTCCATCCTTACCGCCTGAAAAATCCTCCGCACTGAATCTCTTATCAAAGCCGGATTTTTGACCGGAATGCTGTCCGCAATTAGTACCGCAAGTTGAGCGGTGCGCTTAAGTGGAGCTTTTAAGCGCTTGCGGACAATATTCCGAGCAATAACTTTGGCAAACTTCTCTTCTCCAAACTCCTGAAAAATCCTTACTAAGCTATGCTCTTCGTAGGTTTGTAAGACTTCCGCGGCTGTCAAAGTTTGCAGGTCAGTGCCAAAACGCATATCTAAGGGTTCGTCTTTTTGAAAACTAAATCCTCTACCCGACTCTTCAAGTTCATGACTGGACAGACCTAAGTCCGCAACTATGAAGTGAGGCACAAATTTAAGCTTCTGGCAGATCTTACCTACTTGGCTAAAATTGGTTTGCTTGAGCAACAACCTACCTGAAGTTATGTAGCTTACAAACTCTTCTCTGGCATTTTCTATCGCGTCCTTATCCGCATCAAAAGCTAAAACTTTCCCCTTGGGCGAGATTTTTTTCAGCAGCTCTTTTGTATAACCGCCTCCCCCCAAAGTGGCATCTAGAGCATCCTTCCCAGCACGAAGCTTGGAGTAACTTAGCACTTCATTTAAAAGTACAGGTATGTGGGTGTACATATTTTGTGCTTGGGATGGCTAGTTAGCCTTAAACCCCTAAACTACCCAGCTGTTCGGCGATACTCGCGCTGTCTTTCTCTGCGGTTCGTTTGTAGGCTTGCCAACGCTGATCAGACCACAGTTCAACACGATTGTACAATCCAGCGAACACGACTTTTTTCGACAGGGCAGCGAAAGTCTGCAGATACTGCGGCAACAGGATTCTCCCCTGTTTGTCTATATCTACATCCACCGCTCCGGCTAGCATCAACCGAGCGAAAGCCCTAGTATTCGCAGTAGAAATCGGGAGACTAGCCAATTTCTCCGCCAGGATTTTCCACTCGCCTGTTGGGTAAAGAAAGAGAGAATGATCCAAACCTCGAGTCACTACCGCCTTGCCCTTTAAGTCCGCGCGAAATTTCATAGGCACGGCCACCCGTCCTTTTTCATCCAGATTGGCTTCGTACTCACCTATAAACATAGTCGGCTTTGACTCGTTAATTTACCACCCTCTCCCACATGCCACCACTTTTTACCACTACAAGACCAGTATATACCACTACAAGCCACCCGGTCAAAACCTAGAACACAAAAAAAAGCGCTTTACCTAAGCGCAAACTTTGAGAGATATATGTTTGTTTCACAAATGATCCACAAGCAAAAATCCCTACCCAAACTTCAACCCATAAAGAGCTATCCCCAAAGCTACAGAAACATTTAACGACTCCTTCTGTCCCAATTGCGGTATCTCCAAAGCTGTGTCACACACAGACAAAAGCCCCTTACCTACACCTGAAACCTCCTCTCCTAGTACCAGCAAGATATCTTTTTTGGTTTTGAATGTATCTAGCCGCTCAATCGGGATGGATGGATGATTTAAGTTATTTTCCAAGGCGACCACTAAGATACGCGGGTATTCTGACCGTAGAAGTCGCATAAGCGTTGCTGGTCTAGAAAAAAATTGCCAAGGCACCAGATTTTCTGCACCTAAGGATACTTTCGCAACTTTCTCATCTGGCGGTGTAGCTGTGTAGCCTGACAAAAAAACCTTGTCCACGCCAAACACTTCGCAGGTTCGAAAAATAGAGCCCACATTGTGACGGCTACGGATATTGTGAGCCAATACAAAAAGTTTAGGCACAATACCACGAGCCTTTCCTCGGTTAGTTCTTTTGAACCTTTCGGATGCCCCAATCATATGGGCATTAAGGTCTTCTGGCCAAAACT
This sequence comes from uncultured Candidatus Saccharibacteria bacterium, assembly GCA_964470855.1. GTDB lineage: Bacteria > Patescibacteriota > Doudnabacteria > UBA920 > UBA920 > CAYYEK01. Next base: position 4,118 of record CAYYEK010000006.1, on the reverse strand, counting down.
TCTCGTATCTTTTCCACAATGGCGTCTAAAGACTGGTCGCTCTTTAACAAATAATCCGTCCCGCCGGCGGACATAATCTTGCTGACTGTGTCCATATCCCCCATATTGGTTAGAACAATAGCAGGGATGCTCGCCAGTTCTGGATCGGCTTTCATCTCCCACAACACGGACAGCCCGTCCATTTTAGGCATGGCTACATCCAACAACACCAGGTCTGGTTTTTCGGATTTTATCTTTGTAAGCGCTTCTTCGCCGTCGTAAGCGACAAAAGTATCATAACCAGAAGCCCTAACCGCTTGATCTAGGGAGCTAGAAAGCAATTTATCGTCTTCAGCTATCACGATTTTGGAGTTCATATATAACGCCTTAAGTATAATAAAATCTTAGCAGATATCAGACCCTAAAGCCAATACCGCTTAAAGCAATACCTTACGCTTAGCAAACACTAAAATTTGCGGCCACTTAAAGGTAGGCCAAAATAAAAAGTAGTGCCCAAATTCTCCCCTGCACTTTCCGCCCAGATCTGCCCTGAATGCGCTTCTATGATACCCTTGCTTATAACCAACCCCAACCCTGTACCAGGCTTAGTACTTTCCAAACGATGCAACCTCCTAAACTTAGAAAATAGATGGGGTAAATCTTCCCTGTTTACTCCAATCCCGCTGTCCTTGACGGACACTATCGCCAGATTTTTTGCCAAATCCGTGTTCAGTCCAACTTCTACCTCCCCACTATCTGTATACTTCAGAGCATTGGATAAAAAATTGTTTATAACTTGGCCGATCCTCACTCTATCGCAAACTATGGATAGCTTAACTGGCAAAGAACTTTTTAGTTCTAGGCCCTTTTGGGCTGCTAAGGTCTGGAAAACAGACAATTTATCCCTAAGCAAAGCCACCAGGTCCACCTCCTGAAAATTTAGCTCGAACTTCCCAGCTTCAAGCTTTGCCATATCCAAAAAGTCACTTACCAACTCCAACATCCCGGAGCTAGCAGATAGGATGCTCTGCGAAGCTTGGCCTACTTTCTCATGATCCAAAGCCTCCTGCTTTAGTTCTTTATTTATAGTTTCTGCTGACCATCGTACTGCAGTCAGTGGCGCCCTCAATTCATGGACCATCATAGTAGTGTAATCCTGCTTCAGATTTTCCAGCTCTTTTTCTGTGGTGATATCGTGAAAAACTAGCGCAGCCCCTGGCTTTTCTTCAGTGCTCGTGCGGACTGGGGTTATGGTAGCTTCCAAAGTATGGAAATTCAATCTGATGGCCGGAAGCTTGATGGGAGCATGTGATTTCGTCGCCTGTTCTAGGTAGGTCCTTATATCAACCTTACCGGCTAAGCTGTCAACAAGACTATAGATATCGGCCGGCTTCTGCGTCTTCATTTCCAGAAGTTGGTTTATAGCCTGATTTGCCACCTGAACTTGCATACCACTGTCTACTACCACCACGCCATCTGTCATAGAGTTGATGATTGAAACAAGCTTGCCACGTTCATTCTCTAAAATCTTTTGTAGCTTTGTTAGGGTCGCGGCCGCCTGGGTGATGGTGGAAAACAGCACGCTTGCCTCATCTAAACTATACCGACCTCGCTTCTGAAAACCGACCGCTATGACACCGGTTAGTTCACCAGATAAAAATACCGGAACACAAAAGTAATCTTCCTCTAAAATTTTCAAATTATCGTCAAGTAAAGCACCGGTTATACTTTGGTCTACCTCCGACCAAGCTAGCCTACTACGAGAAAGAGTTTCGTAAGACACCCCAACTTTGGTCTTCAGGTTTTCAAGAAACTTGTGGTTTACTGGATGTTCAATGCGACAACGATAAACCATCTTTTCCTCCCATCTAACCAAAAAAGCAGCCGCGTCAACAGAAAAAAGATTCCCAAGACTACTGCTCACTACCTCAAAAAACTTTACAGGATCATAAGCATAGCCAACTCGCTCCTCCACCTCTCGCTGTACCTCGGATAGGTAGGCCTGAAATCTTAAAGCCCGGCCTTGGACAAGTTGCGCACGCAGCAAGCCACGCTCCCGAAAACTGTAACGGAAATATACTCCGATAACAACAGCCAACAGGGCTAAATCTATGATTAAAATTATATTTAGCAACATAAACCGATCCGAAAAATTTAAACTTTTCCAGTTTTCAATCTGCCTAGCATAATGGCGTAAGTTTCAGGAGATAGTCTCGACAGCTCATCAGACAAACGATCCAAACAAGCTTTAGGCTTTGCCCCCTCTTCAATGGTTACCAGGCAGTCCTCGTTTATAGTAAGCCCAGGAACACTACTAACTACCTGCCTCACCAAAGACGGACCAAAAACAGCCGCGTGCGCCATGACTAAGCTCTGAATTGATTTTACATGGTCATTTTTTGTTTCAAACATAACCCCCTACTTAGCTGTCTTGCGGATTAATTATAGCATTAAATTGAAAAAGCCTTAGGCTACGTGAACATCATCAGCCCAGTTACCAACCTCTTTCAGACGACCAAAGCCAACCGAATCACGGATAATGTCACGAGCAAAAAATGCCGGCGCCGGCAAAAGCACGTCTTGCCCTGCATACACCGGTACATTGCCTAAAGAGGCGGTCATCTTAGCCAAACGCCAGCCGGTTGGTCCTCCGTACTTGTCATTAACCTTGTCCATAGCCATCGCCAGTCGCCTTGGCTTACTGTCCTGGAAAAACAAACTGTCCTGTTCAGCGCCAAAACACAAGTCGTACGCAGTCAGACTCACTCTGACCACAAGTTTTGGCCATCCTCCTTGGGTCAAGATGATATCGCGACCTGCCAAAAATATGTCCCTGCCAGTGCTAACCCCTTCGCCAAGAGAAGCACGGCCAAACACGCCAGCACCATCTGCCCCTTCCAGCCACACCACCAATCCTCTAGCCAAAATTTGCAAAGTTCGAAGCCTTTTGGCTAAAAACTCCGAAAGCCTAGCTAAAACTTTTTCACCCACCCCCAAACGATCACGCTGGGATTTTTCTATGGTATACATGTGACCCAAAGACTTGGGTGGACTTTCTGTAAACCGCTCTCCCAAAAAACCCTCCAGCTGGCCCATCTGCCACAGGTGCCTGCCAGGCACGCCAAACCATGTTACCAGATGACTCTCCGGACAATCTCGCAAATCCAGCAAAGTTCTGATCCCGTATTGGCGAAGTCGCGCCGCTTGCCTGTTAGCAATACCCGGGATATCCGTTAACTTAAGTCTGGCATAAAGAGCAGGCTTATCTTCCGGACGAACCACCACTAACCCATCGGGTTTTTGCAGGTCAGAGGCGATTTTTGCTACTAACTTATTCCAAGCTACCCCAGCCGAACACCTAAGCCAACTCCCTACATCTTGCCGGATGCGTTTTTTTATTTCTAAAACTATACGCCTTCCTTCGTCAAAAGGATCTACTGCACCAAATCTATTATTTTTAACATTACACACCCGGGTCAAATCCAAAAATGCTTCGTCAATGCTGTATTTTTCCACCACGCCAGTATATTCTTCCAAGAGCCGATAAAATTTGGCAGTATAAAAACGGTATCGATCAGGATGGGTTTTAGTTAAAATAATGCCGGGACACAACTGCTTTGCCTCCCAAACCGGAGTACCCGTCTTCACCCCCCATCGCTTTGCTTCCACTGACGCAGCTATGATGATCCCTCCCAAATGCTCGCACACACCCAAAGGCAACCCCTGCCAAACAGGATTATCCTGCTGCTCGCACGAGGCAAAATAGCTGTTCATATCTATGTGGGCGATCACGCGCTGCATAAGGAATAATGAAAAATATTGCACGAATAGTACGAGGCCAGAATTTAGAATTTAGAATTGAGAAGAAAGAAGTAAGAATTAAGAGTTAAGAATTGCAGATTTTAGATTGGAGATTGGGCTGGAAATGAGAATTTAGAATTTAGAATTAAGAGTCAAGAATTGTAGATTTTAAATTGCAGATTGGATCCCTAAATGGGCACCATTTTAAAGATTTGAATGGTGCCCATTACAGAAGTTAAATGTCAAGGGCCAATTGTTCCCCGCCTCGAGCGGGGTCCGCCTTCCCGTCTCGCAAGAGCTTCACCGAGGCAAGCCCGTCTCGCAAGAGCTTCACCGAG
>CAYYEK010000005.1:0-25449 GCA_964470855.1 uncultured Candidatus Saccharibacteria bacterium | reverse complement strand
CTCCGCTAGAAGCTACGGACGCCTGCCTGCTCGCCTCGATAAGCTCTTGCGAAGCGGGCCGGCAAGGCAGGGGTGGGTATTTGACCAGTGACACACCCTACTCCCATCTCATATGAGTGTTGACTGGGCGAGTAGGTGGTTTGAGTAGAGGGCGCGCTGGTTTTTGGCATAAAAGCGCGCTTTTGTGTTATAATTTTTTTATCTATGACAGATTTAGTTTTAAGCAAAATATTTACCTTAACCGCAGCTTCTTTTATCTTGGCGCTTTTCTCCACCCCGCTTTTAACCCATTTTTTGTATAAATACAAACTTGGCAAGCATATCCGTGACTCCGGGGATACTCCGATTTTCACCAAAATGCACAGCGCGAAAAAAGGTACGCCAACTATGGGTGGGATTTTGGTTTGGGGCACAGCAGTAGTTGTGGTCGGGGTGTTTTGGTTTTTAGATAGAATTTTAGGATTTGAGAGTTTTCACAATCTGAACATCCTCACTCGAAAAGAAACTCTATTGCCTTTGGGTGCTTTTCTGGGTGCCGCCATAGTGGGACTGTTAGATGATGTTTTAGATATATATAAAATGGGTCACAACGGACGGGGAATGAGGTTTCGGGTAAAGATTTTTCTCTATGCTTTTGTGGCAGCCGTAGGCGCGTGGTGGTTTTATAGCAAATTGGGTTTTGATACTTTACACATACCCTTTGCAGGGGATTGGACTGTGGGGCTTTGGTACATACCCATTTTTATGTTTGTAGTAGTGGGTACTAGTTTTGCAGTTAACCAGACAGACGGCTTAGATGGCTTGGCTGGCGGGACGTTGATGATCGCATTTTTCGCTTTCGGACTTATAGCCTACATGCAAGGAAGAGAAAATTTGGCCGCTTTTATAGGTGTAGTAGCTGGAAGCTTACTTGCATTTTTATGGTTCAATGTTTACCCAGCTAGGTTTTTTATGGGGGATACCGGTTCCATGGGTTTAGGGGTGCTGCTTGCTATAGTGGCATTTTTGACCAATTCGGTTTTTGTGTTGCCAGTAATAGGCATAGTTTTTGTGGCTGAAGCGGTTTCTACTTTGGTGCAGATTTTCAGTAAGAAAGTTTTTAAAAAGAAAGTCTTCTTGTCTGCGCCTATCCATCACCATTTTGAAGCGCTTGGCTGGCCAGAAACTAAGGTGACTATGCGGGCCTGGATCATCGCGGCGGTGGCAGCTTTGGTTGGGAGTGTGATTTATTTTTTGGGGTAAATGGCGCTGTGCACGAATGCACTAATTTCATGGATCAAGAATAGCGGACGGCGAATATTGCACGAATACACTAATCACACTAATAGCACGAATTTAGGATCTAGAATTTAGGATCTAGAATTTAGAATCTAGAATTTAGAATCTAGAATTGTGAATTAAGAATTTAGATGAAAGAATAACGAATTAGGAATAGCGAATCAAGAATTGCATATTTTAGATTGTAAATTGGGCAATGGTCCCGAAAATGGGCACCATTTTAAAGATTTGAATGGTGCCCATTACAGAAGTTAAATGTCAACTACTTCTACTACTTTACTACTTTACTACTATTACTACTTCCTAGGTATCGACTAGTTGACTAGCGACTAACGACTATTGACTGTTTACTGCTTACTGTTAATTGTCCCCGCGATAGGCGGGTCCGCCTCTGGCGGAAATGGTCAAATGTCAATTTGCATGCCAACATTTTAACCCGCTAATCTTATACTACCTATAAAATACGCTCTATGTACGACTTAATCATCCGCGACGCTCAAGTTATAGACGGCACCGGCAAGGCTGGTAAGGTTTTAGATGTCGGCGTTGAAGAAGGGCTGATAAAAGACATGGGTCAGAGTCTTCCCGTCAAAGGAAGAAGCGAGATTCAGGGACGAGGCAAGGTACTGGCTCCCGGGTTCGTAGATGTGCAAAATCACAGTGATACTTACTGGAACTTAATAGATGATCCGGGCTTGGAAAGTATGGTTTTACAGGGTTTTACCACAGTAGTGGTTGGCCAGTGCGGTAGTTCCTTGGCGCCTTTATTGTCCAGAGACGCTATGAAGTCAAGCCAAAAGTGGCATGACTTGTCAGGCGCTAATCATGATTGGTCAAGCTTTCATGAATACGCAAAAGCTTTGGCGGATAAAGAATTGGGCGTTAACGTGGCTAGTTTGATAGGATACAGCACTTTAAGAAGAGGTTTGGTAGGAGATGAAGATAGGAAGCTAACCTCAGCTGAGCTTGATGCGATTTTGGCTGCCTTAGACCGAGCTATGTCCGAGGGTGCTTTGGGTTTGTCTACGGGCTTGTCATATGCTCATGAGTCAGCGGTGAGCGAATTGGAGTTATTTGAGGCAGCCAAGGTAGTGAAAAAATACGACGGCCTGCTTTCAGTACACTTACGTGATGAAGAGGGGGCGCTACCTGAAAGTGTTGAAGAAGTGTTGGAGATAGCTAGAAGATCTAAAGTCAGACTCAAGATATCCCACTTTAAATCTAGGTATCAGGAGAATTGGAAACTGCTAACACCTGCCCTGCAGGCTTTGGAAAATGCAGCCCATCAAGGTGTGGATGTGATGTTTGATGTGTATCCGTACCCTGCGATCTGGCAGCCCTTGTATACTTATCTTCCAAAATGGGCAAAGATGGGGGGAAGAGAGGGCGTGTTGAGTCGATTGAAAGACGGTGGCAGTCGCAAGAAGATTGTGGAAAGTCTTCGTGAGCGTTCTGCATACCTTGCCAGGCTCACAATTGCTTCAACCAGTTTTCCTATCCATGTAACTGGTAGGAGTTTGGCGAAGATAGCGGCAAATTTTGAGTTGCCTGTGGAGGAGGCTTTGCTGAAGGTGTTGGAAAACGGCGGTACTGAGATATTGGTTTTTGATGAATGCCTGTCTACTCCGGATGTTGTCCGTTTACTAGAGCATCCTTTAAGCGTCGTGGCTACAGACGGTGGAGGTTTTCCGTTAAGCTTTCAAGATTTGCGCAAGAGACATGCGGATAAGTTGGTGCATCCTCGTTGTTACGGAACAAGTGCGGAGTTTTTGGTCCTCGCGCGTGAGAGTGGAAAGTTAAGTCTGGAGCGAGCTGTTTCCAAACTTAGTTTTTACCCGGCAGCGCTGGCCGGAGTAGTAAATCGAGGAAGTATCCAGGTTGGCCAGGCGGCTGATCTGGTGCTGTTTGATCCAGGCAACATCCGTAACCGAGCCACTCCGCACAATCCTTACATGTCTCCGGATGGTATTTTGGGAGTGTGGGTGAACGGAGTTATGGCGGTGGAGGATGGTCGTTTGACTGGGCGCATGCCGGGGAACTTTTTAACTAGACATATAAACCATGGGTAATGATCTTGTAGGTAAAAAACTCGGCATACTAGGATTCGGCAAAGAGGGAAAGGCAGTCGCCACTTTTTTAAAGGCGAATGGACTAGTAGCAGAGGTTTTTGATGAGAAGCCAAGGAGCGCATTTCCCGAGTTGGAGTTGAAGGCTTGGGAGGACGATGGGTTTCGTTTTTTGTTTGAGGATTGGACACAGATTGTTGGGTGGGACATAGCGTTCCGTAGCCCGGGAATCAAAAGGCTGACTGAAAATATGGAAGCTTTGGAACGACAGGGAGTAGAGATAAGTAGTCAAACTATTTATTTTTTCAAACACAGTCCAGCTCGCATAGTTGGCGTAACAGGCACCAAAGGTAAGGGGACTACAGCGAGTTTGGTGTACGAGATGTTGAAGCTTCAATATCCTGGTCAGGTATGGTTAACAGGCAACATTGGTAAGGTTGATCCTTTGGAGTTGTTACCAAAACTCGAGCCGGAACACTGGGTAGTTTTTGAGCTTTCTAGTTTTCAACTGCAGGACTTAAAACAAAGTCCACAGATCGGAGTTTGTCTCATGGTTACGTGCGAGCACTTGGACTTTCATAAAGACTTGGGCGAATACCACAAGGCCAAAGAAAGCATAAGCACTTATCAAACTGCAGGCGATAGTGTGGTGTATGCTGTGGATTATCCGGCAAGTTTACAGATTGGTTTACAAGGACAGGGAGACAAGTTTGCTTTTAGTCGTTACCATCCAGTAGACAGAGGGGCATACGCAAAAGGAGAGGAGATAGTTTTGGTTGGTACTCCGGTTGATGGCGTTATAGACGTGTCAAAAAGAAAACTATTGGGGCATCATAACTTAGAAAATATAGCAGCAGCCACTGCCGCGGCAGCATTAGCTGGAGTTGGTTTGACTCATATCCAAAAAGCTGTTGAATCTTTTAATGGGCTGGAGCATAGACTAGAATATGTCGGTAGGTTTGGAGAGGTAGATTTTTACAATGATTCTATCTCTACCACGCCCGACAGCACTGTTGCCGCGGTTGAGGCGTTTACCGCGCCTTTGGTTTTGATATTAGGAGGGTCGGAAAAATGGGTGGACTTTGAAGCTATGGCTATGGTGCTAGCTAAACAGACAAATATCCGAGCCATAATCTTAGTCGGGCAAGCAGCTCCAAGGATAGACGCGGCTTTGAAGGCTGCTGGTTTTACAGTGCCTTGTTTTTATGGAGCCTCCAACATGGACGAGATTTTTGGTCAGATTAAGCAAGTTGTAAAGCCTTCAGATGTAGTGCTTTTGAGCCCTGCTTGTGCTTCTTTTGGTATGTTCCAGAATTACGCCGAGCGGGGGGAACAGTTTAAACGGTTGGCCAGACAATTTACCTTATGAAAACATGGCAAGGAGATAAGTGGGTACTGGGGTTAGCCGCGGCTTTAGTCGCGATAGGCTTGGCTATGCTTTATTCCGTGTCAACGGTTGAGTCTTTGGACCGTTACGGCAATACTAGTTACTATGTCCGTCATCAACTACTCAACGGCGGTTTGGTGGGTCTTTTAGGGCTAGTGTTTTTTTATCGTTTACCTTTAAAGCTGCTAAAAAAATTTGCCTTCCCCTTTGTTGTTTTGGCTTTACTCTTGCTTGCCTTGGTCAAAGTTCCTGGTGTGGGTTTTAGTGCGGGGGGGGCCAGTAGCTGGATCAGTGTGGGACCGATTTTTTTCCAACCATCTGAGATTATGAAACTCGCAGCTGTCATATATGCGTCTGCTTGGCTTGCTGCTAAGGATTCTTTTCGTTCCTTTGGTGAGAGCGTGGGCCCGATGTTCGCTGTGGTGGGGCTCGGGGCGCTCTTGATACTCTGGCAGCCGGATTTTGGAACCATGGTAACCCTTTTAGGTACAGTATTTTTGCTAAGTTTCTCCTCTGGAGTACCTTTGAAATGGATAGTGGGTATAGGGGTGGCTGGGCTGGTAGGCTTGCTTTTGTTGGTCAAGATAGAGCCGTATCGTATAGAGAGATTGTTGACTTTTTTAAATCCATCCACAGATCCACAAGGTGCGGGTTATCAGGTGTTGCAGGGGCTGTTGGCCATAGGTTCGGGAGGGTTGTGGGGTCTTGGGTATGGGCTTTCAAGGCAGAAATATAACTATCTGCCTGAAGTATTGGGGGATTCATTTTTTGCGGTAGTGGCAGAAGAACTGGGGTTTGTTCGAGCGTTGCTGATACTGGCTATATTTTTACTATTGTTTTTGAGGGGACTGCGCATTGCCGGTCAGGCGCCAGATAAATTTAGCAAAAACTTAGCCTTAGGTGTGGTGGCTCTTTTCAGTGTGCAGTTTTTTGTAAATATGGGTGCGGTTTTAGGGTTGTTGCCTTTAACTGGGGTTCCATTGCCTTTTTTTAGTTATGGCAGCAGTGCGCTCATAGTAAACTTATGTGCTTTGGGTATCTTGCTTAATGTCAGCCGGGATGTAAAGCTTAAATAAGGCATGAGATTTTTTAAAAAAAATCCAAAATTCCGTTTAGGTCAGGATGCTTACGATGACCCCAAGGTAGTTAAGGAGGGGTATACGGGTAGGCGCGTTTTAAAATTTTTTTGGTATGGTCTTGTGATTTTACCGGTAAAGCTGGGCGAGCGGCTGATCAGAATTGTAATATATCCGTTCAAGGTTGTTGCGTCTGATTTGGATTTGCTTTATGCTTCCTGGCCTGTTCGGAAGTATAGGTTAAAAAACGGTAGCGTTGTATTTACCGCTATGTATATCTCGATTTCTTCAGTGTTATTTGTGGGGTTTTTGTATATAAATTCCACTGCAGGGCAGGCCTGGCAGCTGAAAGGCAGGGTACTAGGAGAGGCTAGGATCGCTGCTCAATATGCAGCTCAAGCTGGAGCAGCTTTTGAGCAGCAGGATTTGGAGAAAGCCGCCAGCAGTTTAAGCAAAATATCTTTTAATTTCAATGAAGTCCTTGCTGAACTGGAACACTCTTCGGCTGGCTTAACGTTCGTAAGCACTGTGGTGCCCCAAGGAAGAGACGGGGTTAAGCTTTTGGAGGCGGCTAAGGGTTTGGGCGAAGCCGCGGCGCGCTTGACCAGAGTATTGGCTAAAGTTGGTGAGATAAACTTCGGAGAAAATGGATTAATAGGACAACCCGCTATTTCGCCAGAAGATTTAAATACCGAACTTACCAAAATAAGTATTGAGATCGACTCGTCACTTAAGCTTATACAAGAAATAAATCCGCAAATTTTGCCTGATGAGTACAAAAGCAGGGTTGCTGAAGCTCAAGCTTTAAGTAGAGAAGTCCAAGAGTTGATGCCTGCCTTGACTTCTATGATGCAGTTGGGAACGGCTGTGTTGTCTGGGCAGTACAAAGTTTTGGTTTTTCTACAAAACAGCAATGAGCTGCGTCCGACCGGTGGATTTGTGGGGACATATGGTTGGTTTGTGTTGGACAAGGGGTATATCCAAAGTCGGACTATTTCCAGCATCTACGATCTGGATGGGCAACTAAAAAATGTTTACAAGCCTCCTTTGCCGATCTTGGCCGTAAACCAACGCTGGTATCTGCGTGATTCAAACTGGTTTTTTGATTTTCCTGCTTCAGCTTCCGTTATGTCGGGTTTGTTTCAGGAGATAACTGGGCAGAAGCCAGATATCGTGCTTACCTTGACTCCCCAAACAGTAGAAAAACTTTTACAATTAACTGGAGATATCACTTTGGCGGATACAGGAGTGGTCTTAAATTCTGAAAATTTTGTAGAGAGGACCCAAGTAGAAACTTCTGTTTTTTATGATCGAGAAGAAAATAAGCCAAAAAAAATGATAGCCGATTTTTTTCCTATATTTTTAGATCGGCTGTCTAAGCTGCCTGCTAAACAAAAAACAGAGGTTTGGAAAATCATGCTGGCCAGCTTGGCCTCAAAGGATATCCAGATTTTTGCACAAGACCAGGGGCTTGCGACTTCGCTTCAACAACTTGGTTGGGATGGTCGGGTAAAGCAGGCAGAGCGAGACTACCTGGCGGTTGTATCCAGCAATCTAGGAGGCACTAAAACTGATCTTGGTTTGCAGCAAGCAGTTAAGCTAGTTAGTACTGTTGCCAGGGACGGACAGGTGGACAATGAGCTCTTCTACACCAGAAGCAACCCCTTGCCAGATGTGGCTGGTTTAGAGAATTTGAGCTTTATCAGATTTTATGTACCGGAAGGGGCTAGGCTAGTGTCTGCCCAAGGTTTTGACCAAGTTGAACTGGGGTCAATCAAAGAAAATTCCGAGCAATTGAATCATCCAGCGGTTGAGGGGTGGGAGTCAGGCGCAGTGCGTACGTTGGCCGGAGATGTTTTGGTTGGTGTGGAAAGTGGCAGGACTTACTTTGGTGGTTGGATCAGGTTACGAGGTGGAGAAAGTAAAAATATAGTGTTAAAGTATACTTTACCTGTGCGCCTGGGAGCGTTGGACAGGTGGTCTATGGTTATGGATAAACAAGCCGGTGCTCAACCCTTTGATCTGGAATACGCTATCCTCGCTGCTGACCGCCGCGTGTTGTGGACTACTGAAGATATGAGTTTTGAGCAAGGACGGATCGCAAGTAAATTTTTGATAGACAGGCCCGTATTTGTCGGACTTGTGTTGGGTAGTGAGTAGTAATCAGGAAAAGTTAGGGGTTATGGCGCAAGATAAGTAACTCGTTTTATGATGTTCAGAGCAAAAACACAATTTGCCATACCGAAAGCTAACCACTTTGGCCGTGCTGTATTTGTGGTGGGTGTGTTGACCTTGTTGTCTCGCCTGGTAGGGTTGTTGAGGACGAGAATCATGACTGCAAAGTTTGGAGCGGGAAGTGAGCTGGATATCTATTTTGCTGCTTTTCGCTTACCGGATTTGCTCATGGGTGTGTTTATAGTGGGGACTTTATCGCTTGCAGCTTTGCCCATAGTGACCAAGTTTTTGATGCGCGACGAGGCTTTGGCTTCGGAGTTGGTATCTAAACTGTTAAATAGGGTTGCGGTTTGTATCGGCGCAGCAAGTTTTATTTGCGCGATTTTTGCTCCAGGGATCATGCGTGTCTTGGCTCCAGGATTTGGCGAAGAACAGTTGGCTGTGGCAGTTAAACTGACGCGCATCATTTTGTCTGTGCAGGTTTTGCTTGCCTTAGCCAATCTTGTTTCTACTGTGCTTAATGCAACGAAAAGATTTTTTTGGAGTTTTTTGGCACCAGTGTTTTACAATCTCGGGATCATAGTTGGGGTAGTGTGGCTCTATGACCGTTTTGGAATGAACGGCTTAGGGTATGGTGTAGCCCTTGGTGCATTGATGCATTTCTTGATTGCTTTATGGGACTTATTGTCTTCCGGTTTTCGTTGGCAGGCCAAGATATTTTCTTTGCAGGATGGAGGGGAAGTCTGGCGCGCCTATGTCCCGCGACTTTTTTTTATGGATCTGTCACAAGTGGGTTTGCTTTTGGCCACCTATTTTGGCTCCAGGCAACTGTCAGGGGCTATTGCATCCTATAATTTGAGTTTTGACCTGCAGGCAGTGCCCATTGGTGTTATAGGTGTGGCTAGCGCTGTGGCGGCATTTCCTATGCTTACTGAAAGTTACTTAAAAAATGATGTAGCTGGTTTTATGAAGTTGCTTGGGCAAGCGGCTGCCAAAGTGATTTTTTATATGGCGCCGATATCTGCAGCGTTGTTGGTTTTTAGAGCTCAGCTTGTGCGGCTTTTGTATGGAGCTGGGCAGTTTGACTGGGAGGATACAACAGCTACTTTTTCAGTTTTGGGCATATTAACTTTTTCACTGCTAGGTCAGTCTTTAGTGCCTCTCTTTTCCAGAGCGCTTATAGCCAGAGGCCGGGTTTGGTCACCAGTGATTACCAACACAGTCGCTTTGGTGATCATGGTTTTGCTTTCATGGTGGCTCACTCCTGGGATGGGGGTAGGAGGAGTGGCCGCAGCGTTTGTGGTTGCCGTAAGTTTCAACGCCGTGATGTTATATTTGCATTTGCGTGGTGAGGTTGCCACCGTACCAGCGGCAAAGCAAGAGGTGTTACGGACTGAGTCTTTTCTAGCCAGTCAGGTGGGTAAAATTGGGCTTGCGGTTTTGGTTTTTACTTTTACCGCGTGGGGACTTTTATACGCCTTAGCCCCCTTCTTCAATACTCATACTTGGTTAGGTCTTGCCCTACAAACAGGCGTTGCCAGTCTTTTTGCCGGAGTGCTATACTTGGTCGTGTCCTGGTATTTTGGGTTGGGTGAAGCTAGGCTGCTGGCTTCTTCCATAAATCGGCTTTTGACCAAAAACTCTGGCGTTTAAAAGTAGAGCACTCACTGCCAGACAACCAATAGAGTATCTGTATCATGTCTCAAGATAGAATTCGTAATTTTTGTATCATTGCGCATATAGACCATGGCAAGTCCACTTTAGCGGATCGACTTTTAGAGTTGACTCACACGATCAGCCAGCGGGAAATGAAAGACCAGGTGTTAGATCAGATGGATCTGGAGCGAGAGCGGGGCATAACCATAAAGCTTCAACCCGCCAGGATGGAGTATAAATACAACCCTAACCCTTTATCCTTAACGGTTAACGGTCTGCCGCAAGCGAATCAAGGTCAAGGATTGTCAGGTTCATATGTGTTAAACCTGATAGATACACCAGGTCACGTGGATTTTTCATACGAGGTTTCCAGGAGTTTGGCTTGCTGTGAGGGTGCACTTTTGGTGGTGGACAGTACGCAGGGGATAGAGGCGCAGACTTTGGCTAACGCTTACTTGGCTTTAGAGCACAACTTGACCTTGATACCAGTGGTCAACAAAATCGACTTGCCAAACTCAAATAGAGAAAAAACAGCACAAGAGCTGCAAGACGCCTTCGGATTTTCCCAGGAAGAGATTTTGTACGCATCAGGAAAGACAGGTGAAGGGGTGGATAAGATTTTAGAAGAGATCGTCAAGCGCGTACCTCCTCCAAGAGGCAAGCCGGAGCAGTCTTTGCGCGCGCTGATCTTTGACTCTTCGTATGACATACATAGAGGGGTGATATGTTTTATCCGCGTAGTAGATGGTCGTTTGGATCCCCGCCAGAAAATTTTTACTCTAGGTAGTCAAACCGAAGCGGAGAGTCTGGAGGTGGGCTACTTTAAACCAAAGATGGAAAAGGGCAAAAGTTTGGAATGCGGCGAAGTCGGGTATGTGGTGACCGGCCTAAGAGAGGTATCCAAAGCCAGGGTTGGGGATACGATCACTCTTGCATCAAATCGGCAGAGCGTGGAGCCACTGCCTGGTTACAAGCATGCTGTACCTATGGTATATGCAACAATATTTCCGGTAGCTGGTGATGATTATCCGGCACTGCGGGATGCAATGGAAAAATTAAAACTTTCAGATGCGGCTTTAGAGTTTGAACCGGAGCATATCCCTTCTATAGGGTTTGGTTTTCGTACCGGTTTTTTGGGGCTCCTTCATATGGATATCGTACAGGAGCGTCTGTCCCGGGAGTATGATCTGGATTTGGTCTTGACCGCTCCTAGCGTAGCTTACAAGATATTGTTGAATTCCGGCGAAGAAGTGGAGGTGCACAATCCTGCTCAGTTTCCCGATCCTTCCCGCGTGCGCACCATAGGTGAGCCTTGGATGAAGGTGGGCATACTTACACCTAGCGAGTACATTGGCCCGATAATGGAGTTGGTAACTAAGCGGCGAGGAGTGGCTGGTGACATACATTATCTGGGTCAGAACAGGGTGGATATGCGTTTTGAGATGCCTCTGGCCAACATAATCATAGATTTTTATGACAAACTAAAGAGTGTGTCTTCGGGTTATGCTTCCTTAAATTATGATTTTTTGGAAAATCGTCCGGGTGACTTGGTAAAGGTGGACATCTTAGTGGCAGGGGAGAAAGTTGACGCGCTGTCCGCTATCATGCACCGTAGTGTGGCAGAAACAGAAGGGAGGGAGTTGGTAGCGAAACTCAAGACCTTGATCCCTCGTCAGCAGTTTGAGATCGCTATTCAAGCGGCTATCTCTAGTAGAGTTATCGCCCGCGAGACCATAAGCGCTTTGCGTAAAGACGTTACAGGGTATCTGTACGGAGGTGATGTGACTAGAAAGATGAAGCTTTTAGCTAAACAAAAAAGAGGGAAGAAACGGATGAAGAAGATCGGTAAGGTAGATATCCCCCAAGAAGCTTTTTTAGCCATTTTGAAGAAATAGTATTTTTACTTAGTTTGTATAAACGGATTTTTTATCGTGCTAAGTTACAATCTGTATGGAAAATTGTATTTTTTGCCGGATTGTTTCCGGACGAGAGCAGAAATTTACTGTGTATGAGGACCGGCATTTGCTGGCGTTTTTAGACATAGAGCCGGTAAACAAGGGCCATACTTTGATAATCCCGAAAAAACATTACCCGACTATATTGGATGTAAATCCTGATGAGATGACCAACTTAGTGCGGGTTATCCAGCTGGTGGCCAAAGGTTTGAAAGAGAACTATGGCTATGAGGCGTTTAATATCCATCAAAACAACGGGAGTACGGCCGGGCAGATGGTGCATCACCTGCATTTCCATATCTGGCCTAGAACTGCCGATGATCGTATGGAAATAGTCTTTCCCAATTCCGGGATTAGTTATGATCAAGGAGAGATGGAAAGCATAGCTAGAAGGATCGGTATGTTTTATACCAAAAAGTCACCTGTCTCATTTTTTTCCAAACTCTGGAAGAAAAAGGTTGTGTCTTAAAATATACAACAACCCAAAATGATGGTAACCTCTTCATTCGTCGACGGGCAGGTTAAGTTCTGTGAGCGTTTATCCTTTCGTGAGTACTCGGCATTCCCAGAGAAATAGCAGACGCTGCGAGCTTTACACAAATAAGCAAGACGAATCCATATACGAGTCGCTGATCCGCCACCGCTCCGAGTCCAATGACAAACAGTGCGGCAAATGTTTGCGTGCTGAAGCTGTTTAATGAAAGAAATGTAGCACGATACCTTGATTCTACTCTTTCATTTAAATATTCGGATCTAAAAACACGAAATGCATTTTCTAACAAAAAATAAATAGCTAGTCCACCAATTGTCACATACACATTACCAAACCCTACTAGCGCAAAGGAAACCGCTTCAAGTATGCCGATGCTGAAAAAGTGAAATCTGCTTACTTTACCTTTTATTTTACTTGACAGCCAAGCTCCAAAGATAGAAAAGGTTTTAAGACCAGCATAAACTATACCAAGGAAAGATATCGTAAACCCAAGATCAAGTAGGCGTGGTTGCCACAACAACCTTCCCGATTCATCTAGTAGGGCTAGTATTAGTAGAATGGAGGTAAGTGAAGCATTGGTTTTCAGAAAATTGACGGCTCGCCTTGCAAGAGATAAAGGTTCTTTTTCAAAAGCTTGTGCGACACTTATAGGATCTTTGTTGAGAGCGCGGCGCTCGGCTAGGAAAAGTAGGGTGTAAGTGCCTGTAACACACATTGCCACGGCAGCTAGATTAAAAACTGAAGCGGGGGTGCTGTAGTTTGCGATTATCGTTGACACACCAAGACCTACGATCGTGGCAAGTTCGTCGACAATAGTAAGGCGACCGTACCATAGTCTGTATTCTTTTTCATGTCTTGTTTCTTTTAAAGAGTCGAAAAGGTATGCTTCGTCTGCTCCAGTAAGCATAGCAAAACCTATGCCCATAAACACAAACGGTACTATGAAAGAATGGAAATTTTGGGCCAAAGTAAATAATCCATAGCTTGTCGCAAAAGCGATACTGCTCATTACCATTGCGTATTTTCGACCTAGTTTGTCGGCTACGTATCCGCTTGGGATTTCAAAACAAAACTGTATAAAAGCTAGGATGGCCTGCAATGTTCCTATTTGCGCCAGCGTAAGGCCGCGCGAAAGAGGTAGTGCGATCAGAATTGGCAATTGGAGACCTAAGGCAAAGTGTTCTAACCCTACTTTTGTGAGTAATCGGTAAACCATAAAATATCCCCAACCTCCTTCCTCTCCAAACTCTGGAAGAAAAAGGTTGTGTCTTAAGTCTCTTTAGCAGCTTTGGTGTGGTTTTAAGGGTAATTATAGACTTCTTGTATTTGCTCTGGAGTCGGACGCTAAACAGTGTGGTATTTATGGAGTTCTCTGCCTGCTGTACGAAGGGGGCCATTATTAATTTTTACACCAATCTGCACCTTTACAAATTCTTACAAAAAATTTTCAAAATTGTTTTTTAGTAGCCTTGTGATTTCATCTTATCCAGTCTTTCTTTCAGCTCTGACTCGGTCATGTGTACACCCTCTTGATACAAATTGCTACCTATGGAAATTAGTTCACTGGTAATTTTTATCAGAGATTTTTCTATGTCGCCACCTGGCTTGAATTTACTCAACGCTCCATCCTCGGTAAGTGTAGGTGCAATACTTTTATCGTCAGCTGCTTCGAGCATAGCTACGTTTGTAAGAGCTTGTCGATGAACATCATCGCCAAGTTTGGCAATGTACTCGAATACTTCTTTAGGGGTCATTTTCTCTAGGTATTCATTACCCACTGTGGTTTCTCGATTTGTCATAATTTTATTGATTAAAAATTTAATCTACGTCTTTATTGTAGCAAAAGTTTAAGTCCTTTGTTAAAGGGGGGTTGATACCTGTAACATCTTTTTTGTTGGGGGGGTGGGCAAGGGCGTAAGGTCCTATGTGTTTTAGAGATTTTTAGGTGTAGGTTGCATTTAGAGATTGAGCTGGTGGATTTGGATAAAAAAAAGTTGTTTGTGGTATAATAGTTAAAAATGGAATTAGGTTTAAAAAATGGACGCAAAGACTTTTTGGTGTTTGCTATCACAGGATGGGCGGCCTTAGCTCTTTTGATATTTACAGTGAGCCCAACCTCTTCAGTTTGGAATATCTACCTATTTTATGCTCTATTTTGTTTGGCTGTATTTTTTTCTAGCACTTGGGTAGAGTTTAAAGTAAGGAGTAGGTATTGGGTTATGACCCCATCGCTGCTCTCAAAGGCTGCAAAAAGACATGGTGCGTTGCTTGCTATGCTTTTGCTGATTTTTTTGATACTGCAACAGCAGGGGTTGTTATCTGCTTGGTTGACCTTGGGCGTATTGGCTCTGGCAGTTGCTGTAGAGGTAGTATTTAATTTATAAAAAAATGTTGGGACTCGACCAAAATTTGATCAAAAATCCCGGGTTCGGTAGTCCGGATACGGGAGCGTCAAGGGAGGCCCCGTTTTTCAATGTTATGCCGATTGCCAAGGTCGGGAGTGGAGAAAGCGGGAATACCGTGCCTGCTGCTGCGGCGGTGTCTCCTAAAATCCATATGGTTGAAACCGTCACTGTGCCCGATATGTTGAAGGAGTCCGGGCCGAGTCAAAACCAACCTTCACAAGAGAGTAAGGGTACTTCTCCGGGAGTATCCCAGATTGTAACTCCAGCCCCCATAAAAAAGTATATTCCACCCGCAAAAGCAGCTTTTTCAGGTCTAATAGATCCTTCCAGAGTCAGTGCCGGTGGTAAGGTTAAGAACTTGGTAAATACTTTTCTCAAGTTTTTGATTGGTTTGGTCGCGGTCGCGGTTGTGGGAGCAGCGGTGTGGTATACGGCTAACTCCTTTGGCGGATCCATAGGGCTGCCGAAGTTGGGTGAGTGGCTCAGAAGTCTACCCTTTATAAATAAAACAGAACCAAATAGCGCTTCCAGCGCTGGCAAAGAAGCACAACCCGGAGAAAGTCAAGTTATAGAACCAGCTACAGAAAATGGGTCGGAGTCTGATCCAGGGCTGACTACCGCGGAGTGGCGGCTTAAGTTTTTTGAAGATAGTAGCTGCGGACAAGATAAACCTTGTTTTGACGAAGCTGACCCTGATCAGGACGGATTAAGTAACGCTCAGGAGTTTAAACAAGGGACAGACCCAAAAAATGCTGATTCGGACCAGGATGGACTTGCTGATGGCGATGAGATCAATATTTTTAGTTGCTCTCCGCTAGATGCGCGTACGGCTGGAAATGCTGATTACACAGATAAAGACGATGTAGTGGGTGGTTGGAGATGTTATCGTAAACCCGGCGAAGAGGAGTACTATAACAAAGAAGACCTTATGTCCATCTCCGTAAAAATAAAGCAAAAAGGTTTTCACGAGCCGACACTTAAAACACTAGGTTCCGATGCTGATTGGTACCTCAATGCCGGTGTCAGCTCAGGCCAAGGTGAGGTAAGGGGGGCGTCTTTACCCGAAGGGATTGAGTCCACAGAAGAGGCGAGGCTGGATCGGGATATTCAAAGGTTAAATACCATCAAGCAGATAGGTATAGCCTTGGTAAAGTATCGTCAGGAGACAGGTTTTTATCCGGACACCACTAGTTTTGGAGTGCTTTCAGCTAGTGTACGTCCTTATCTAGGTGTAGCGACTAATACCTTTGATCCTATCAATATGCCGCCATATGAGTATGGATATCTGTTGGGAGAGGGTGGCGACAGCTTTACTTTGACTTATTATAGCGAGTCTCAAAGCCAAGCTATAAAATACACCAGCTCTTCGGCTCAAAAGGATTATTTTTCAGAGCTGGCTTTCGCTCGAGACGAGCAAAGGATGTATGATTTGGACAAGCTTCGCTCTGCTCTTTTGATAGTATCAGCAGCGGAAAGTGACGCTAGAGAGGGGTTTGCTTTCCCAACCTCTGAACAGTTGGAGGGTAAGATAGTCCCGCAATATTTGCCGAAGATGCCAAAAGATCCGATCACTGGAAAGCCTTACGAATACCAAGCCTTTAAAGACAGATCAAGTTTTACTATAAAGGCGGTTTTGGAAAAAGCCCCTACAGGCCAGACAGGCTACCTTTGCAACCAGGAAGAGTGTAGGATGTATTAGGGGGAACATTTTGACCCGCCTCCGCTAGAAGCTACGGACGGGCAGGCATTTGATCAATTCCGCTCGAGGCGGGAACCATTGACAGTTAACAGAAAGCAGTAAACAGTCAATAGTCGTTAGTCGCGAGTCAGCTAGTAGACCAGTTGATAGTCTGTTAGTCAACTAGTCGATACCTAAGAAGTAGTAATAGTAGTAGAGTAGTAGAAGTAGTAAAAGTAGTACACAGAACATTTTCCGCCAGAGGTGGACCCGTCTACGGCGGGGACAATTGACAATTAACCATTGACATTTTAGAGTTTGAGTCTTTAAACCAAGAAGTTAAGAGTTTACAGTTGAAGTTTGGATTTTAGACTTTTGAATTTTGAGTTTATATTCCAATCCAATCTCCAATCTCCAATCTAAAATCTGCAATTCTTCATTCGCTATTCCTTATTCGTTATTCTTTTTTATTAATTCTTACTTCTTTCTTCTTATTTTTAGATTTTATGTTTAGTCTAAAACAATTTTTTAAAATTTTTCAGCACAAAGATGCTGAAAGCCCTATTGAAAAGTTAATCATTACAGTTAAGTGCTTAGAAATAGCTCCACACCCCAACGCTGATCGCTTAGTTTTGGTTAAGGTCACAGATGGTGTTAAGGAGTATTATCCCATAGTGTGCGGCGCAAAAAATTTTAAAGTCGGTGATGTAGTGGTGCTGGCTCTACCCGGTGCCTCTATAGCCCGCAATATACACTCAGAAGCTCATGAACCGTTTGTGTTGCAGAAAGCAACCATAAGGGGTGTAGAAAGCCAAGGCATGTTATGCGCGTTGTTTGAGCTTGGTTTGGCAAGTGAGCCAGGGGAGGGGATCGCGGTCTTGCCCACTACAACCCCGCTTGGTCAAGATGCTTTAATGCAGCTCCGGTAAATATCCTAGACTTTTTAGAGGGCTATTGTATTGCATACCACAAATTTGGTATAGTTTTCGTATGTTTAACGAGCAAGATTTAAAAGAAGCCTTAGAAAAGTTCAGCTCAGCTGTAACCCAGGCAGAATTGTTGGATTTAAAAGCCAGGTATCTAGGGGAGCGTGGCATCTTGTCGCTCTTGTTTGACAACCTAAAGTCTGCCCCCTTAGAGCAGAAAAGAACACAAGGGCCTGTTTTGCAAGCGGCCAAACAGCAGATTGCAGAAGCTTTTCAGGTCGCCAACAGAAGACTTGTCGGGACCGTTCAAAAGAAGCAGCTGAGGCAAGAATTACTCCAAACTACTCCCAAGCTTGGTCACTTACATCCTATAACAGAGGTGACCAACATACTGAACAATTTGTTTTCCAGGATGGGGTATAGTATTTATGAAGGTCCGGAGATAGAGACTGATGAGTATAATTTTCAAAGACTCAATGTACCTTTTGGGCATCCTGCTAGGGAAATGCAGGATACTATTTTCATAGATGAACCAAAGTGGCTGTTGCGCACTCAAACCTCTTCTATAGAAGCCCGTGCATTAGAAGAACTCAAACCACCTTTTAGGATCGTCTGTCCAGGTCGGGTGTATAGAAATGAAAAAGCCAACAAGTCTAACCACTTTGTGTTTCATCACTATCAAGGGGTAGTTGTGCAAGAGAGGGTTAGCTTGGCGGAACTCTTTGGTACTTTTCAAATTATATTTGAAGAATTATACGGTAAGGGGGTAGTGATAAGGTTTAGAAACAAGTACTATCCGGAAGTTGAACCGGGAGTAGGTCCGGATATGAGGTGCTTTAGCTGTGAAGGAAAGGGTTGTGTAGTGTGTAAACATGTCGGCTGGATAGAAATGGGTGGCGCAGGCATTATCCACGAAAAGGTGTTGAAGATGGCAAAAATTGACACAACCAAGTATATGGGATTTGCTTTTGGGTTAGGATTGGACAGGTGGGCTATGGCTAAATACAAGGTGGGAGATATCCGCACTTTGCTTGGAGGCGGCTTGGCGTATCCGTATTTTGAAAAATAGCACTATGAAAGTTTTATACAGTGAGCTTTTGTCTTTTTTACCAAAACTCAAGGCCGGACCTAGGGAAGTCGCGGATGCTTTTACCTTTTCCGGACTTATGGTTGATCAGTACGTTGAAGTTCGGGTTAAGGGAGCAAAAGATGTATTGCTCGGGTTGGAAGTTCGACAAAATCGTCCGGATTGCCTTGGTGTAATAGGTTTGGCAAGAGAAATGTCAGCATATTTTAAAACTCCGTTAGTATTGTCCAAACCAAAGCTCGGAACACCCAAGAATACTTTGTCCATCGCAGTAAAAGCTCCTGGTTTGGTAACCAGGGTGTCTGCTGTGCAGATTGATGGCCTTGATAACTCGCTACCCACCCCGGCATGGCTTAAAGAAGTCCTGGCTTTCCATGACATTAAAAGTGTGAGTTTGCTGGTGGACTTGTCAAATTACGCAATGATAATGACCGGCTACCCCAATCACTTGTTTGATAGTAGTAAGGTGGTTGGTCAATTGACTTGGCAAAAAAATGCTAAAGACGAAGTATTTACAACTCTGGATGGGACACTGCTCGAATTTCACGCAAGAGATGAGCTGGTGGTAGCCGATCGCTTAGGACCTTTGGTTTTAGCAGGTTCAATTGGTGGTAGAAGGGCGGCTTTGTCTTCTAGAACAACTTCAGTTATTGCTGAAGTCGCCGTGTATAACCCGAAAAAAGTGAGGGATGATTCTAGAAAGCACAAGTTAACAACAGAAGCTTCTAGCCGACTAGAAAAGCAGCTAGCTGCTGAGCACTCGCTGTGGGCGCTGGAATTTTTGGCGGATATACTGGTCAAGCACGACAAAGGACAGATAGCAACTAAGGTTTATGATTTCTATCCGAAACAAAAAACCGAATATAGCGGTTTTGTGTTTTGGCCATTTGAACTGGCAGAAAAGATAGGGGGAGTAAAGGTTGCGACTAAAGAGGCGGAAGGGGTTTTGCGTAGGCTGGGTTTTGAGGTTGATGCCCAAAAGTCGGGCTTGAAAGTTAAGGTGCCGGCATGGAGGTCAGATGTAAGTTTGCCGTCAGATATCACTGAAGAGGTTTTGAGGATGGTGGACTACCGCAATATCACCCCACAAAAACCTAAACTTGAACCATTGCCTAGCCTGAACTCACCTATGGTGGAACTGAAAGAGGGCTTGAAAAAGACAGCGGCAGCCTTAAGTCTTGATGAAGTCTTGACTTTACCCATGACGACTTCGGAAAAAAATTCGTCGTTCGGCGTTGTCCCAGGTAGGGAGGAAGTGGCAACTCAAAACGCGATTAACGAAGAATTTCCCGTGTTGCGAGTCAATCTTTTAGGGGGCCTGCTTAATCAGCAGGTAGAGTACATAAAATTCGGTTTGTATCATATAAAACTTTTTGAAGTTGGTAGGGTCTTTTGGAAGTTTGGACGTAAGTACAAAGAAACAGAACATTTGGCGATTTTGATACAACACGAAGAGCCGTCGCTCGCCTTAGGTGAACTCAAGCGGATTGTTGAAGCGTTACTTCGTTTCGCTGGCTTGAAGTCTATCTATTTTGAATCACAAGTTAAAGTGCCGCCCGTGTACGATAAGGATTCTTTATGGAGCGTGTTTTTGGGAGATGTATATGCTGGAGAACTTGGGTTATTGGCCCCACGTCCTTTTTCTGGCAATAAGCTTGTCCCGCCAACTGCGGTAGCGGAGATAGATTTGGAAGCGGTGTTGTCAATGTTGCCAAAGGAGAAATTGCGCGGAGCAACAGAATTGCAACAGAAGATGGCTGTTTTGGACGCCAATGTGTCCGCAAACAGCTTGGCAGATCTCAATCAGCGTATAAAGGAGCTTCGGAAAAAGCACGGCAAAAATATCTGGGCTATGGAGGTGGTGGACGAGTACCATCCAGACCAGGGTCCATACAAATTCACCCTGCGTATAACATATACTGGTTTGACGGAAACACAGGCGAAAAAGCTACACACACAGCTGTTTGAATAAGCGAAAATACACAACAAGATCGGGGTACAGCCAGACCGGTCTTTTTTGTTTAAATGGGTTGTAAATAATAGGGATTTCTGATACAATAAGAGAACTGGAAAAACAAAAAAATATGGGTATTTTTAGGAAAATTTTAAGTTTTTTGGGGTTTAGTAAAGACCAAGAACAGCAGGGGCCAGATTCGCCTTTGCGGAGTTTGCTCCACCGCTTGCGGAGCATAAGCGAGGAGGCTCGCGCATTAGAGATGAAAGAGGCGGAAAAGAAATCCCGAGAGCAACTTTCAACACTGGATGGTTTTAAAACAGAGCCCCCAGCCGATCCGGTTGGGTACCTTCAGAAGTTTCAGGAGCATTTTGAAGTTTTGACTTTCATCTTTCAACATTCTCGCACTGAGGAGGGAAACCTTGCGTGGCGCGAGGGAGTGGACGGGGATTATGAGACATTGTTGGAAATGCTGCCCGACAAACTGTACGCGCTTAAAAAGCCGTATGGGCAGACAGTAGAGCAGGTCGAAGCTTACATCAAACAGTTTGAGGAATACCTATTGCTGGCAGATGCCAGAGCAGAATTTAAGTTTCAGATCAGTGAAAATCAAAAATGGATAGCCTGGCCCTTTTTGAGCAAAGAATTCCTTAGGCCTTCGGCTAGGCATAGGGCGGAAGGGGAATGTAGAAAGATATTTTTGAACTGCCCCGCTCTGCAGTCCTTAGAGTTTGACCGTCGTGTGCCCATGTTGCCGATTTCCTTTTTGGATATACAAAAATTGCCGGCTCAGTTCGGGGTAAATGTGGCTGATTTCGCCAATAATAAATTTTATACATATTTAGTTTAATCTAGTTATGGCCAAAGATAATTCAAAAAGCAACTACTCAGCAGATCAGATTACTGTTTTAGAAGGTCTGGATCCGGTGCGAAAACGTCCGGGTATGTATATAGGCTCTACTTCAGAAACTGGTTTGCATCATTTAATCTGGGAAGTGGTAGACAACTCCGTTGACGAAGCCTTGGCCGGTCGTTGTGATCGGATTGAGGTTGTATTACGAGAGGATGGGGGGTGTAGTGTGACGGATAACGGTGCTGGTATTCCGGTGGATGTTCATAAGCAGACCAAAAAGAGCGCCTTGGAAACCGTTTTGACCGTGTTGCATGCTGGAGGAAAATTTGGTCAAGAAGGTTCGTCGTATAAAGTTTCAGGTGGTTTGCACGGAGTGGGCGTGTCAGTAGTAAATGCTTTGTCAAAAACATTGATTGCCAGGGTAAAACGTGACGGGAAAATTTACGAGCAGACTTACAAAATAGGCAAAGCCCAAGGTCCGGTCAAAGTGGTGGGTAAGGTGGAGAGGGATGACCCAAATCCAACTGGGACCACTATCATTTTTTATCCTGATGATACGATTTTTGAAACAGTAAACTTTCGTTTTAAAACGGTTTTAGAGCACTTGCGCAACCAAGCGTATCTAACCAAGAATTTGCATTTCTTAATCACTGACGAAAAAGCTGGCTTAACTTACCAGTACTATTTTGAGGGCGGTATCTTGTCGTACATAAAGCGTCTCAATCGCAATAAAAAAGTTAGGCATGAGCCCGTGTATATCCAAAAGTCTGTTGAAGGCGACATAACTGTGGAAGTCGCAATCCAGTATACAGATGATTATGACGAACGGGTGCTGGCTTTTGCGAACAACGTGTATAATCCGGACGGAGGGATGCATGTAACAGGTTTTCGTTCAGCTTTGACTCGCGTGATCAACAGTTATGCTACAAAAAACAATGTCGTCAAAGAGTCCGAGAAGCTGACTGGTGAGGATATGCGTGAAGGCTTGTCAGCAATTATCTCCACAAAGTTGCCCAATCCTCAATTTGAAGGGCAAACCAAGGCCAAGCTAGGTAACCCTGAGGTGCGGACTGCGGTTGAGGCGGTAGTGGGCGAAGTTCTGGAAATTTATCTGGAGGAGCATCCACAAGAAGCGGGTAAGATTATAGAAAAAGTGGTGTTAGCCGCAAAAGCTCGTTTGGCAGCTCGTGCCGCTAGAGACAGCGTGATCCGCAAGGGAGTTTTGGACGGGTTGGCATTGCCAGGTAAGCTAGCAGACTGCAGCGAGTCGGATCCGGCAAAGTGTGAACTTTTTATAGTTGAGGGTGACTCTGCGGGTGGCAGCGCGAAGCAAGGAAGAGACCGCAGGTTTCAAGCTATCTTGCCGCTTAAGGGTAAGATTTTAAATGTAGAGAGAGCAAGATTGGATAAGATGCTGTCAAGTCAGGAGATAAAAAATTTGGTTATCGCTTTCGGAACAGGAGTTGGTGACTTGTTTGATATAGGCAAGCTTCGCTATCACCGCATTATCATCATGACAGACGCCGACGTAGACGGTGCGCATATACGTACCTTGCTACTCACTTTGTTCTACAGATATTTTCCCGACATCATAAAAAATGGGTACCTTTACATCGCCCAGCCACCGTTGTTTAAAGTTAGCGTGGGTAAGAACTCCCAATATGCTTTCACCGACGAAGAGCGAGACGAGATATTGCATGACTTGCTATCCGAAGCTAAAACCGCGAAGTCAGCCCGCGGAGAAGCCAAAGCAGCCAAGTCAGTCAAGGCTAATCCGCAAGACCAAGAGCAGGCAGTTGATCAAGGCTCCGAGACGGAAGATGCTGAAGTCGTAGACGGGATTAAGCGTAGCATCCAGAGGTACAAAGGTTTGGGTGAGATGAACCCAGAGCAGTTGTGGGAAACTACGATGGATCCAGAAAATCGCGTTATGCTACAGGTAAATATCCAGGATGCTGAAAAAGCCACAGAAGTGTTTGAAACCTTGATGGGAGACGAGGTCGCCCCCAGAAAACGCTTCTTGGTCGCTCACAGTAAAAATGTCCAAAACCTAGATATTTAGGGACTTGTATAACAAAGTCCAATTTGACTTTCAGGGTATATGTCAGGTATAATTAGTGGGCTTTTTGAGGCCTTGTCGGCCTTTTAAAATAGACAACAAATATGGGTAAATTTCTAGGATTTTTCGTTGATGTGTACGGAGAACTAATAAAAGTTACCTGGCCTTCCAGGCAACAGATAATCCGCTACACGTTGTTGGTGATAGTCTTTTCGTTTGCAGTAGCATTGATTTTGGGGGCTGCGGACATTGGGCTTTTAGCTCTTGCAGAGCAGTATTTTGTAAAAAGATAACTTTTTTCGTTTACCTTCAATAATTCTATATGCCACGACAACAAATTACGGGAGAGCGTCACTGGTACGTGTTGCACACTTATAGCGGTTACGAGGATTCCGTGGCCTTTAACTTGCAGCAAAGGATCGAAAATCTCGGAATGGAAGACAAAATTTTTAGTGTCTTGGTACCTAAAGAAAAGAAGATCAAGATTAAAGACGGTAAACGCACAACCGTTGAAGAGAAGATTTTTCCAGGTTACGTTCTAGTGGAGATGATAGTGACTGATGACTCTTGGTATGTTGTGCGTAATACGCCAAACGTCACTGGGTTCGTAGGTAGCGGTACTGTTCCTACGCCAGTTAGCCGTGATGAGATGGAAGCGTTACAGAAGCGTATGGGAGTTGAGGAGCCTAAGTTTAAGGTGGATTTGGTAGAGGCGGATTTGGTCAGGATTACCGACGGCCCATTTAAAGATTATGAAGGTAAGGTCAGTGAAGTGGATGAGGCGAAAGGTAAGGTCAAGGTTATGGTGAGTATTTTCGGAAGAGAAACTCCTGTTGAGTTGGATTTTTTACAAGTAAA
Organism: uncultured Candidatus Saccharibacteria bacterium; assembly: GCA_964470855.1. Lineage (GTDB taxonomy): Bacteria > Patescibacteriota > Doudnabacteria > UBA920 > UBA920 > CAYYEK01. The sequence continues at coordinate 1,543 of CAYYEK010000005.1, read as the reverse complement.
GAGAGTTTGAAAAACATTAACAGTACCTAACAGGCAATAATTAAACATTAACAATTGGCACTTAACTTCAGCACTATCGGAACAGCTTCTCAAAGGCTCTAAATCGGCCTTTGCTTCTACAGTCAAAGGTTAATTGTCCCCCGCCTCGAGCGGGGTCCGCCTACGGCGGAAAAGGTCAAGTGTAATAACGTATGGCTAAAAAAATTAAGACAGTTGTAAAGTTGCAGTTATCTGCGGGCAAGGCTACACCAGCGCCTCCGGTTGGTACCGCCCTTGGGCCTCACGGTTTAAACATTGCGCAGTTCGTCAAAGAGTTCAATGACCAGACAGCCAGTATGGGGGAGACTGTGGTTCCTGTAGAGATGACGATCTATGAAGATCGCACTTACAGTTTTATCTTGAAGACCCCACCAGTGGCTAACTTGATCATGAAGGCTTTGGGCATATCTAAGGGCGCGGCGAATCCTCTAATGAACAAGGTAGGAAAACTCACCAAGGCACAAGCAAGAGAGATAGCAGAAAAGAAAATGTCTGACCTTAATGCCAATGATCTTGATGCTGCAACTAAGATCGTGATGGGCACTGCTCGCAGCATGGGTGTGGAAATAATTGATTAACCATTTTAATTTTCATCATCGTGGGACCCTGGGCTAGTCTTTAGGGGTTGGCACCACGATCCAGAGGTGACTTTGGGGGAAAGGATATATGAGTAAAAACTCTAAGCGCGTGAGCGCTAATAACAAGTTGGTTGATGCAACCAAAACTTACGACATAGACGAAGCTTTGGCATTAGTAAAACAAACTGCGAACACTAAGTTTGTTGGTTCAGTGGAAATTCATGCCAGAACAAATATAGAAGCTAAAAAAACCGAACAAGCGGTACGGGGTAGCGTAAGCTTACCACACGGAACCGGAAAAAAGTTGACCATAGTCGCTTTTGTCACCAATGCTAAGTCAGAAGAAGCGAAGCAGGCAGGCGCAGCTATGGTGGGCGGTGAGGAACTTATAGATCAGATTAAAACCAGTGGTAAGACTGACTTCGATATAGCTGTAGCAGAGCCGGCACTTATGCCGAAATTGGCTCAGATCGCAAAGCTGTTGGGTACAAGAGGTTTGATGCCAAATCCGAAAACTGGTACGGTATCGGAAAATATCAGCGCTGCTATCAAGGATATTGCCGGTGGTAAAATCAGCTTCAAGAACGATGACTCCGGAGTGGTGCACTCTATCATTGGTAAAACCGATTTTGAGGTGAGTCACTTGAAAGAAAACTTGGAAGTATATTTGAAAGCCTTAAGAGACAGCAAGCCCCAAGCCTTAAAGGGTCAATTTATCCAGTCCGTTTATCTTAACGCGACTATGGGGCCTGGCATTAAAATCAAGATCTGAACGCATCATCTGCGCCTCGTTTGACACTTTTTTAAAAAAAGACGAGGCGCTTGTTTTTTAGGTGTGAGAAAAAGGTTATTGAGTTCTGGAAGGCTTAGAACTTTTCCGGAAAATCAATTTGATTACTATCCGTCACCCAGATGCTGCCCGGCAT
>CAYYEK010000004.1:0-25456 GCA_964470855.1 uncultured Candidatus Saccharibacteria bacterium | reverse complement strand
AGCAGCAGCTACGACGTTTAAAAAGACTGACCGGAAAGTTAGTGCTGGCTTTGGATAACGACTCTGCTGGCCAGGAGGCCTGTTATAGAGCGGTTGGTTTGGCTTTGCCTTTAGGTTTTGAAGTGCGAGTTGCAGCTTATGAGGGAGCTAAAGATCCGGACGAGCTCATCTCTCATCATCCAGAAGTCTGGAAGACAGCGGTCTTGGAAAGCATTGCGGCTGTGGATTTTTACATTCAACAGGCGGGACGCAAGTACAAGCCCGGCAGTTTGGATTTGGGGCGCTTCATAGTCTCGGCTGTTTTGCCTTTAGTAAGACTTCTGCCTTCTGCGCTGGATCAAGATCACTATCTTAAAACCTTGTCTCGTCAGTTTGGGCTGGAGATGGCCAGTTTAAAAAAAGAGATGCAGAAACCACCCCTGACCGCGCAAGCTGCACAGACAAATCCAACTCCGCAAGTTGGGACGGAACCCGAAAAACACACACTGGGCAGACAAACAGAATTTTTCGTGTTAGCCGCCCTACGACACGAGGAAGCCGGACCTGTTATAGCAGCCAAGCTTGAAGTTGAAGACTTTACTGACCCGGATACCGCCTCTTGTGCCAAAAGCTTGATGTCCGGAAACAATCTGTCTATCGCGGAAAAACTCGTTTTACAAGAAGCAGAGTTTCTGTTAGAATCCTTAAGCGATGACTTGGGCGGCAATCAAGACAAGCTCACAGCTGAGCTTCTACGAATCTTCGATACTTTCCGCCTCCAGAGTCTCAAGCGACAACAGGAAGCACTCACTTTAGAGCTTCGGCAAGCTGAACAAAACAAAGACCAGCTTGTGATAGAAAAACTCAAAGCAGAGTTCCTTGCCCTTAGTAGGCGCAGGCTTGAGCTTGAAATAAAAATTCAAAACCAATAACACAAAACGATCAGACTGGCTTTTCAGTTGATTTTTCTTTGTTTGACGAAAGCAGACAGATCAAACAGAACCACTAGTGTGTCCAGTGGTTGGTAGTTTCAGATCTTACTATTTTTCTTTGGATTATCCAGAGACTATTTTTGCGTATATAGACCATGCAACATTTATTTTTTTGACCACAGCAAATTTTATTATGGTAAAACCTAAAAAGAAGATGAAGAAAAATCTTCATAGCAAAACCAAGCCTAAAAAGCTTACGCGTAAGCCTAAGGCGAAGCCTAAGAGTTTGAAACGCAAGCCTAAAGCGAAGAAACCGGTAAAGGCTTTGAAGAAAAAAAGCGCCCTCGTAAGGAAAATCAAGCTGCCGTTGCCAGATCCGGATATGCAGCAGGTGCACAAAGCGCTTGAGGAACTTTTAAGCAAGGGCTCGGCGCGAGGATTTGTTACTGAAGCGGAGCTTTTACACGCTGTTCCGTTTTTTGAAGACGATGTCCAAGTCTTAGAGGCTGTAATGGACTCGTTGGACGAGCGTGGTATAGAGATAGTAGATCAAGAGGTGGCAAGTGTCTGGCAGCAGAAGCAGCCGACAGCAGAGGAAGAGGAGGAGGCTCCTGAAGCTTTTGATTTGTCAGATATCTACGACGACTCTATCCAGATGTATTTGCGGGAGATCGGTAAAGTGCCGCTTTTAACAGGAGAAGAAGAGATAGAGCTTGCCAAAAGAGTGGCCAAGGGTGACGAGGCGGCAAGAAAGCGTTTGACCGAAGCAAACTTGAGGCTGGTCGTGTCCATCGCTAAAAAGTACATGGGGCGAAACTTAGGACTTTTGGATTTGATCCAAGAAGGTAACCTAGGATTGTTCCGAGCGGTAGAGAAGTTTGACTGGACTAAGGGCTATAAGTTTTCTACATACGCGACCTGGTGGATCAGGCAGGCCATCACTCGCGCGCTGGCTGACCAGTCGCGCACGATCCGCATCCCGGTCCACATGGTAGAAACGCTTAACAAGTACTCACAAGCGGAACGACAGTTAGTGCAAAATTTAGGCCGCGAACCTTTGCCAGAGGAGATAGCGGCGGAAATGGGTATAGAGGTTGAGAAAGTTTACCACTTAAAAAAGATTTCCCAGGAGACCGTGTCCATAGATGCTTCAGTGGGCGATGACGATAGTGATGACTCCACGCTTGGAGACTTCATAGTAGATGAGGATACCACCAAGCCAAGCGATTCCGCAGGACAACAATTGCTTAAGGAGTACGTCCAAGAGATCCTACGCGACCTGGAACCTAGAGAGCAAAAAATCCTTAAGATGAGATTTGGGCTGGAAGATGGAGTTCAGCACACCTTAGAAGAGGTGGGCGAGGAGTTCGGGGTGACCAGAGAGCGGATCCGTCAGATAGAAGCTAAGGCTTTAGACAAGATCAAAGACCACCAGCTGGCTTATCGCCTAAAGGATTACTTAGGGATAAATGGAGAATAGTCCATAGATCAGGTAAGTAAACAAAACCGCCCTGCCTACAGCAATAGGGCGTTTTTGTTTTGAAAATTGATCGTTAAAGACCTGTAAAAAGATTGCTTGATCCTTCTATTCTGGGTGAAGTCGGTGACTAAAAGAGGGGGTCCTTTTATTCTTGCCCAAGAAAATTCTTTTTTGTTTACTTACCCGAAAAAAGCGACTTATCCACTTTTTGGGGGCTTAACCCATCTACGGGTCGGTGCTAGTATAGGGACAAGAAAGGAATAATCCATAGATGCAAAAGTTGTTTTCAGGACTGTAGCGTCTCAGCGCATTGTGTCACGCCCACGGCAAGCGAATTGCCGACAAATCCCCCAAGTAGGGAAGTAAATACACACAAATGAGACATTACAGGAGCACTTAAACTCCTTGGTTGCTTGACGAAAACACCAAGGAGTTTTAGTTTGCCTTGGTTTTCAAATTTTTAACCTTCCCAAACCCCACATTCTGTGCTATAATCTATGTACATCACTTAATACTGAAACAAAATGACAAGACGTACAAAATCAGCGTCGTCGTCTTGGCTTAACAAAGCCAGGACTTTTAAACGATCCTTACTTTTGACTTTTGCTGGCCATTGGAAGTGGGTGGTAGGGGTAGCTCTGTTGGCTGTGGTGGCGCTTTTTGCTGTGGTTAACACCACCACCGACCTCCGCACCGCATATCTTGGGTACAATAGATCCCTGGCAGTACTAGAATATGAAGAATTAGGCAACGGTTACTGTAGATGGAATATAAAAAGTACAGACAATAAGTCCCTGGACACTATTCGGGTCGCAATTTGTCCGAACACTTTGCCGAATGTTGGGAGTCTTGGTAGTATGACGATTAAATCGGAGCCAGGGTTGGTGGATACAACAGTGATCGGACCATCAACTCCTGGGTTTACGCTTAATACCAATCCGACGACAGTTCAAAGCACTACCCAAACAACTACATTGGGGACAAGCGATGCGAACAAGCAGGAATTTGATTTTTATTTACAGCTGTGTCAAAACGGGCATGGTGACGCTTGCGAGTATGTGTTTAACGAAATTGATAGCGATATAAACTCTAATAAATGCGCCTACTGGAGGATTTATTGTGATGGGGCGTATGGCGCTCAAGCGTGCAGCTTGTATGAGTCAAAGTATGGGGTTAGTAAGTCAACTTGTATGACTCATAAAGAAGAAGACGAACACCTGAAGAATTGTTTAGACGAAGTTGGCTCGGTAGAGCTTTGTGACGCTATCTTGAGGAGTATTGAGGAAGGGAGAACGGCAAACGATTCAAAAAAACCCGTTAGTAAAGATAATGTAACTATTCCAGTAAAAGTCCCTAGCACTTCTAAAACCTTGTTTGATGACTGTATGACAAAAGGGACGTCGTGTGATGATGTCTGTAAAGAGTTTCCTGACTCTGGTGAGTGTAAAAATCTTGATACTATAAAATTTGATGCTTTGGATAAATGCTATGGCTCTTCAGGAAATAGTGAGGATAGAGTGACTTGGTGCTCCCTGTATTGTAACTTGGGGCAGGATGATGCTGCCTGCAAGGCGGCCCAAGGTCTACCTTTTTCGTGGGAGAGTAATCCAGAGGAGTTAGAACAGAAATGTGGTGGGAATTTTTTTCAACAAGCATGGTGTAAAACCAAAAATTCGGTAAACGATCTTAAGAAAAAGGTTCAGGAAGAGGTAAATAAACAGATCGAGGAAGCTAAAAAGAAAGCTCAGGAGGTAAAAGATAAGTATTTACCCAATAATAACGAAAAGCAGAAACTTATTGATGATTGTTTACAACGGTATTTGGTTTCAAGTGGGCAACAGTATTGTTTAGATATACAAAATAAAGACGATTACGACAGAATTTTGAGGCTGATTAGCAGTAGGAACCAGTGTGAGTTAGAGGGTTGGGATTTTAATTATGCTGGAAATGAATGTAGAGAATTTTTTGAAGCGTGTCAATCTTCTTCTCTTTCAAAAGATCTATGCCAAGCAGATACGGACGCAGCCGACCAGGCAATCATAGAACGTTTAAGGAGAAAAGACTTTGATCAACTTCCCATTAAGCCCACGGAACCCAGTGGACCCATGCAGCCCGGAGATGGGGGTGCTGGAGCGGGTGGAGGCAGTCAAGAAGAGTCTGATGGTTTGGGAGCTGACGACTGTGCCGATGCTGACTATTGGGGAACCCGTTACAATAGCGATTTATCTATCTGCGGGTGGTAGCCATAACAAACTCTAACAAAACAGCCCCCGTGGGGGCTGTTTTGATTTGGTGGTGGTCTTTTTTAGTTTCCTTCTGGTTCAAACTGGAAGCCTTCAAAGTTTTGCAAGGTTTCTGTGGACTGGTAGTCCACCTTGTCTATCTTTGCTCCTTTGGGGCCCATATGGCACCACTTGAGGAAGGCTTTTAGGTTGTCCACTTCCCCTTCTGCTTCTATATATACTTGGTTTGTGCCTTGGTTTTTTACAAAGCCTGTTAGGCCAAGCTCTAAGGCTTCATCTAGGGCCGCAAAACGAAAGCCCACGTCTTGGACTTTGCCGGTGATGGTGATGGTGAGGTGTTTGATCATAAGATAGTTGTAAGTAATATAGTTGTAAAGTAGTAAGTTGTAAGCAAGCATTGAATTTTTAACAGTGAGTAGATATTAGCTTTTTTACTTCAAGTTTCTAGATTCAAGATTTTGTATTCTAGCCCTGGTTTTTTTCCTGCCTAGGGTCGGATTCTAGCGAAGGTGGGTCAATTGTTACTAAGGACTATTGACTAGCGACTATTAACTATCGACTAGCGACTATCGACTAGCGACTAACGACTATTGACTAGCGACTATTAACTATCGACTAACGACTAGCGACTATCGAGTAAGTCTTTCAGTACTTCTTCTGCGTGCCCTATAGGTTTTACATTTTCGTATAACTTAGCGATGTGGCCTTTCGGGTCTATCAAAAAAGTGGTGCGCAAGACCCCCATATACTTTTTGCCTAAAAACTTTTTTTCCTGCCAGACGCCATATTTTTCTAAAACTTTTTTGTCCGGATCAGCAAGCAATGTGAAAGGTAGTTTGTATTTGGCGGCGAATTTAGAGTGCCGTTCTGAGCTGTCAGCAGACAGGCCGAACACTACAGTTTTAAGCTGTTCAAATGCAGGGAAGTTGTCGCGAAATCCGCAGGCTTCTTTGGTGCAGCCCGGGGTGTCGTCTTTGGGATAAAAGTATAAGACTACCCACTTGCCTAGGTAGGTGGAGAGTTTGTGGACATGGCCCTGCTGGTCAGGTAAGGCAAAATCCGGAGCTTGTTGGTTTTCTTTTGGATGTGTCATATCGATACTCGTTAGAATTTATTCGGAAATTACTACTCTTTCATTCTAAACTCTTACCTTCTCTGTCATCCCTGCCTGCCTCGCTGTCAGGCGGGCTAAAGCAGGAATCCAGGCTAAGATTTCTGGATCCTGATTTGCATCAGGATGACGGAGGAGAGGAAGTGGGCCCTTCGATAAGTTCAGGCTGACGGAAAGGAGTTAAAGTATTTTTTCGGTTAGGTGCTAGTTGTTTGGTTAGTTGAGGCTCTGTACTTTACCTAATGTAAAAAGTATTAAGTGCGCTGGGCTACAAGGATTGTTGCTCGGTGATCTGTATTACTTGTCCTTTACCGTTTAATTTAACTGTCCAGACCGGAATCCCACTTGTTAAATGTGGGACACTAAGTTTGACGCGTTTTGCCGTTGCTTGTAATTGTAGGTTAAACAGGTTCCGTAGTGTATTGATTTGTATGTTTAACCTCATCGTCTTAGCTATTGATTGAAGTCCTTGTGTAATTGCCATACTGTCTATCACAAAGGCTTGTTGGGATAAATTGTGGTGTTTGACTGTGAAAGGGTGTTTAGGGTCTGAGACGACGATGATCGCCCCGCTCTCAAGGTGTTGTCCTTTTAGGGTATAAGGCTCAAGGTTTTGCCCACGGATTATATCCAAAAGGGCGTTCGTTAGAGATGAGGTAAGTGCGTATTCTTGTGGGTTATGGAGAGCTCCATTAAGCGCAGCGCAGCCAGAGATTTTATTTTGTGGATCTACCACTTCGCCTGTGTGACAGCGAATTTTAGATAGCGGGTGAGTTTTAAGTATGTATTTAAACCTCTTAAAACCTCTTGCTCACTGATTCTCGCCGATCTGGCGGCTGCCATGACAGTTAAGATTTGCCCTATTTCCGCTCCAGGGTAGGAGGGGTAATTTAAGATACCCCGCTTCACTCGTGTTTCAGTTATAGGCCTTCCGTCCATACAGTTGCCCGCTATTCCCTGTAAATCGGGGTTAAGCGCAGTGATATTTTTATCTAGGAACTTTTGTACGTCATTTCTAGACTCAAATAAATTCACTGTTTTTGGTGACTCCATAGTATTTCTTTTCCAAAACATACTTTATATCCGTTAGCTTTAGGGTGGGTGTATGATAAAACCTCAGTAATTGTAGGGCAAGGATAAAGCTTTGGCAATACCCGACTTAAACTGAGCCTCCATGGTATAATGCAGGAGTAGGAAAAAAGTCTATATGATACAAAAATTTGGGAAAAGTTTGACTATTTTTGCAAGCTTTTTGTTCTATAAGTTTGCTAGCAGACTTGTAAGAAAGGTGGAGTAGCAGAACCTGTCCAAAAAATATTATTCTGTCATTTTAAATTCCTGTTTCCCTCTGTCATTCCTGCCTGCCTCGCTGTCAGGCGGGCGAAAGCAGGAATCCAGGGTAGAATTTCTAGAGCATTACAGAGGTGAGGAGTTGGATCCTGAATCCCTCCTACGCCCAAAGCTTCGGCGGGCAGGCAAGTTCAGGATGACAGAAGGAGGTGGCGATCCTATATTCCTCCCCAACGTGAAGTTACAGCAGGCCAAGGTAAGTTCAGGATTACATATGGTTAATGAATCCATTTTTCGGATAAGTTGAAAAAAAGTCCTAGAATACGGGTTTACGCATAGTGCGTTTAGCCGTTTTTTAAAACTCAAAACTTTGGCCGTCTGCTGGAACAGTGATCTGAGCGTGGGGTAGTTTAGGCTGAAGCAGGGGCACGAAGCTGTCCGCGTGTTGAGTTTCCGTGTGGACTAAAAATACAGCGCTAGGATTGCGAACGCTGGAAAGGTACTCAAGCAAGTAAGCCTGGTCAGCATGAGCGGAAAACTCGTTAAATTTGAAAACTTGCGCTTTAACCTCGTAGAACCTGCCAAAAATTCTGACTGGAGAAATCCCTTCTATTATTTTTCTGCCCAGAGTATTCATAGCTTGAAATCCGGTAAAGATGATGATGTTGTTAGGGTCCTCAATGTTATTTTTCAAGTGGTGAAGGATCCGGCCTCCTTCACACATCCCGGAAGCGGAGATGACCATAAAGGGTCCGGGTAAGGTGTTTAGTCTTTTCGAGTCTTCTATGGTATGCGTGTAGATGAGGTTACGAAAAGTCAGGGGCCACTCGCCTATCTGGCCAAACTGTTGCCAAGATTCTTGGTCAAAATCCTTTTCGTACTTGGAAAAGACTTCTGTTATGTGCCCGGCTAGGGGACTGTCTATGTAGATGGGGATGCGGGGGATTTTCTTTTGGTCAGTCAGCTGATGCAGGACATAGACCAGCTCTTGAGTGCGGCCTAAAGAGAAGGCTGGAACTATGACCTTGCTTTTGTGGCGCGCGGCTTGGATGATAAGACGAGCCAGATCCTCACCTGCTTGCTCAAGGGGTTTGTGTAGGCGGTTGCCATAGGTACACTCGGAAACCAAGATGTCTATGTGCTCCTCGGGAAATTCTGGGTCGCGGATAAGGGGGCTGTTTTTGTGTCCTAAGTCGCCTGTGTAAAGCAAGGTGTAGGTTTTGTTGTTTTCCGTTAATTCCAAAACTATAGAGCTGGAGCCCAAGATATGTCCGGCATCGTAAAATTTAAAGCGAATACTTGAGTTTAGCCTGGTCCATTGTCTGGAAGCGCGGAAGTAGGGGGTGGGGGCAAAGTAGGGCAGACAGTTTTCCACGTCCTCTACGGTGTAGAGCGGGTAGATGGGGTCTTCACCGGGCGGCAGTCGATCGTTGTAGTAGTCCGCGTCTTGTTCTTGCAGTTTCGCGCTATCGGACATGATGTATCGGGCGATATCTGTTGTTGCTGGGGTGGCATAGACTTTGCCTTTAAAACCTTGTTTTACCAAAAGCGGGATCATGCCGCAGTGGTCGGCATGCCCATGCGAAAGCAGGACCGCGTCTATGTCTTTGGGGTTAAAAGGAAACTCGCGGTTTTTGGCCATGGCCTCAGAGCGTTTGCCCTGATGCAGGCCACAGTCTAGTAAGATTTTAAAGTTTTGAATTTCGATTAAATGTTTGGAGCCGGTCACATTTTGCGCAGCCCCAAGAAATGTAATATTCATTTTTGCGATGCGAATATACAAATTGTACTAATCACACGAATTAAGAATTACGAATGATGAATGACGAATAGCGAATCAGCGACCCTCTCTCCTTACCCTGCTAAGATAGGAGTGCCTCCATCCTATTCCCCTCCTAATATAGGAGGGGTTAGGGGAGGTATAGATTTTCAATTCTTCGTACCCCACCTAACCTCCCCTACCCTAGGGGAGGAAGGAGAGATGATCCACAGATACACGAACCTGTCTTGACCCGAGCTTCGCCGAGGCAAGCCCGTCTCGCGATAGCTTTTGCGAGGCGAAGTCGAATAGTTTCTCAAATCACACAAATAACATTACCACTTAATCATAGCATGAATAGCTGTGTTTGGGTTTTTTATTTTTCTTGCGCGACCGTGTTCCAGACTAGGTCAAACAGAAACCGGAAAGCATTGGCTATGCTTTTGCTGCGGATGATCACCGAGTGCTCATTGGCTGGTTGTAACGAGATGATCTGTACGTTGTTTCCATAAATGTTGATATTGTCATTAAATTTATACCATTCTTGCGGGATAAATTTTATCGTTCGCAAATCCTTGGTGTTTCTTTCTTTATTATAGAAGTTTTTGGCCGCTTCAGAGAAGGGTATGATTCCCCTAGAGACTATGCCTTGACTCTTTCTTTTTTCCCAGTATTTTTCCACCCAGTCCATACCAAATACTTCCAAGAAACTTTCGTAGGTTGAAAAAGCTAACAGTTCTTTGGGTTTTTGTTCAATAATGTCATATAGTGCATCTCGTATACCCTCAAGACTCTCTTGAAAAAGCACGGTGGGTCTGTCAGGATGGCCGGAGTAAAATTCTAGTAACTTTTGTTGAGCTTGTTCAAGACTATTTATTGCATGCTCGGCATTAGACTTTTTAGCAACTAGTTTGCGTTTAATTGTTTGTAAGTCTGTTGGCGTGAAGTTTCGTACCTTAGATTTACGGTTAGCAGTGATACGCACCAGTCCTTTAGTTGATAGCCTTTTTAATGCTTCGTAGATAGCTACTCGGTTCCGGTTCGCTACTTTTGCGATGTCGCTTGCGGGAGAGGGTCCGATTTCTAAATTAGATAAAAAAGCTTCTATCTCCATTTGATTGCACTGCAATTCTGTTAGTACCGGGATAAGTATTTGTTGTCTTGTAGTAGACATATTACATCCTAAATAATAAGAATAATACCACCTTTAGTGATAATTAGTCAATAATCTAAACCTTTTGTAGTAACATTACTACAGCTATGTTTAACTTTGATATTTTCGTTCTGAGGTGGTAACTTTGACTCCTTGAAATCCTTCGATTGAAATTTTCTAATTATGACTGAATCCTTAAAAAATTTCTACGAAAGGAAGGGAATTCTCCCAGCAGTTTTACAAGGTTGGCATCATGAGGCTAGGTATTATTTAGTTGCTGAGGAAGAAGGCAGACTCTTGAAACTTGTGATAGATTTTGGGTCAGCCTGCAACTTAAGTTGTCCAGGCTGTTTTACTGTACAAAATGAGGATGATGTTAATAAGGATCGTAAACACCGGCGTGACAGTGATATGTCACTTGATGATTACAAGGCTCTAGTAGATGAAGCGAGTTTATTGGGTGTTGAAACGATAGATATAGTAGGGGCCGGGGAGCCTACGATAGCAGCTGGGTTCTATGAGTTTCTTGATTATGCCCTGAGTAAAAATATACACGTAGTGCTGTTTACTCATGGGGCTACAAAATTCTGTCAGGATAAAAAAATACTCGCAAAGTATAAGCATGAACCCCTTAGCGTGTTTATAAAACTTTGGAGCTTAGATCAGAAAAAAATGAACAGCTATGTGCGAGGTTCATATCCTAATTATGCAACATTGAGAGACAGGGCGATACAAAACTTGATAGAAGCTGGGTATACTGAGGGTGGCGAGGTAGTCATAGATGGAATTAGAAGGCGTATGACTCGCGTTGGGGCTGATATTCTGGTCATGAAAGATAATTTAGATGAGATGCCGGAAATTTTTCAATTTTGCAGGGAGAGAAATATAATGCCATTGATAAAAAACGGAATACCTCAGGGCCCAACAGCGCAGATACAAGAGAGAAACTATTTTGGGAGACTTTCGTCTGAGGAGAAACAAGGTTTGCTTGCCAATTTTGTGCCGCCTGTTGAAATGTATGAATTGAGAAAGAGGATAGTACAATTGGATCAAAGTATGTATGGCATAGGAGCAATGGGCACGGTGTACATACAAGGGGTGTCTTGTACTCAAGATTCTGGCGTAATATATGTGACTGGCAAGGATGGTGAAATAAATCCTTGTGTAGGGGACAATAAATACTGTGGGACTTATAGGCCAGGTTGCGGCGCGTTACAATCCGCTTACGCCAAAGCTCGGTCGGGCCGCCCACGAGGGATTGGGTGTCAGCCGAGGTTAAATCAGGCTCGAGACACTGGTGAGCAGATACCTAAGGAAGAGGTGAGTATCCTAACCGGAAAAGCCTACCTAGGTGATAACAATTTCAAAGACTGAAGCGTTCAAAGTGGAGTTGGGTTTGGGGGAGACCGTTTTCTTTTAGTGTAGTTAGCAGTCCGTCCATCATCGCTGGTGGGCCACACAAAAATACTTCTCTTTTAAGGAAGTCAGGCACGAGTTTGGACAAAAGATCGATGTCTACAAATCCATAGTGGAAGGTAGGTTTGGCATTCTGATCAATGGCAGTTGGGGTCTGTGTAGTATTTGGTGCTTCGAGATTGGGATTTGCACTTTCTACTGCGTTGCTTAGCACATAGTGGACTTGAAATTTGTACTTGGAAGCCAGTTCTTCTATTTCACTTCTAAGCGCTATGTCTGCTTCGGTTTTACTGCCATAGACTAAAGTTGCTTGTTTGCCCATCTTGACTAAGTCAGGTAGTAGCGCGCGGATAGGGGTGATGCCGATCCCGCCGGCTAGCAGCAGAACCTTGTCTTTTTTGGCTTTTTGGGCGGTAAAGATGCCATAAGGACCTTCTAGGTAGACCTTTGTGCCGACCTGCAGTTGCTTTAAGGTGCTGGTGAAGTCTCCCAGGGCTTTGATAGTTAAGCGGAGGTATTCGCCATTTGGCTCAGTGGACATAGTAAAGGGGTGAGCTTGCCAGAAGAATGGTTTGACTAAGAAGCGAGCGATCACAAACTGGCCGGCTTGGTAGGAGTATGTGTTAAGGTTTTGACCCTTGATATACACTGACCAGACGCCATTGGTGTCTGGTAACACTTTGGCTACAAAAAATCTGTGCTTGTAAGTGCGGTAAGCAGGTAGTCCAAATCTGTACCATGCTAAGTAGGCAAAGACTAGCGCAAATACAAAGACCCAGTACGCGCTAAACAAGTTGTTGGTATTTAAACTAGAGCCAAGTTCTAGCTGGTGGCCAAAAGCGAGTATTACTGCTCCATACATCAGCAGGTGGGAGAGGTACCATTTTTCAAACTCCAATTTTTTATAGACCCGGAGTAAGGAGTAGATGATGAGGACTATAAACAGCCAGTAGGAAGCCACTGCTTGGGGGATGTCATCTAACTGGAGCGTGTTGAGATACTGGTTAAAAAAACTTACCTGCGACCAGTTGGCGTATGCTGCGACAACTAAGGCAGGGTGCAGCAGTAGAAATACTAAAAACATTTTGCCCAGCGTGGCGTGGGCCCTTGAGAGTTTGTCCAGGCCCCAAGTTTGTTCTAGGATGACGCCCCGGGACATAAGCAGGACCTGCAAAAGCGCTAGGCTGGCAAGGATCAGGCCGGATAGGCTACCCAGCGCAAGCAGGGTAGCTCCGGAGTTATCCGCAAAGTTCTGGCCCGGATTTAAGTACCAAAAGTATCCAGTGATAACACCATGCAAAAGAAGTAAAGAAAACAATAAAGACTTACGTTTGTTCATAGGGCTATATTTTTCGCTTATACGCCTACAATATCAGTTTTTTTGTTTTGACTCAATTAGCATTCGGTCTATACATAAAACAGCTGTATTGATTATAGGGGTAGTGTTGTTGACGCTACTGTTATAAGCTGGTAGTATTTTAGAAAGTTTATGAAACCATCTTCCAGTGTAGCCACATCTTCGACTTTGACCTGGTGGCCGAGCCTTCCTCTAGGGGCTTGGTGCATTTGGATTTGATTTACTGTTTACTTCTCAGATCAACTTTCTCCGCCCCTAGCTTCAGGGGTGTTTTTTATATGTCAACTTAACAACTAACTAAAAATATAATTTATGAAACAGTTTTCAGTTATAATCATTGGCGCTGGGTCAACAGGTTTGTCTACCGCACTGCATCTTGCACAAAAAGGGGTTCAAAATGTCGTTGTATTAGACAAGGGGTTTGTAGGTGGTGGGCAGACAGGTCAGTGTTGTGGGTTTGTAAGAACCTTTTACAACTCCCGAGTGATGGCGTATATGGCAAAGGAAAGCATGGGGTGTATAAAAGAATTATGCTCAAAGGAGGCGTCTTTAAAATACGAAACAAAAGGCTTGCTGGTGATCGATTCTTTGGAGAAAAGTAAGTCTATGAGGCAAAATGTTGAGATGCTTCAGTCGATAGGGATCCGTGCAAAATACCTTGAAGGTGAGGAAATAAGTAGTATCCATCCACTTGTAAATACGAACAATGCCTGTGCTGTTTTTGATGAGGATGCTGGGTATGTCAATCCGCAAAAAATAGCTAACCTCCTAGCTGAGTTGTGTCGAAGGGAGGGGGTAACTATCTTTGAAGATACGGAAGTTCAAGATATCAAGAAGACCAGTGAAGGGTTTAAGGTGTCAGCCCCCGGAAAAACCTTTTTTGCCGATAAGTTGTTTAACGCAACCGCTGCTTACTCAAATAGTATAAACGCGCTTCTTGGAGTCAAGCTGGAGGTAAAGGCAATAAGTATCAACAACGCATTTTATCGAGTCCCTTTGGTGCCTAGCCAAACGCTTGTAGCGATAGCGGATTTTGTGAATCTGTTTTATATAATCCCCCATGAAAGTTTTATAGATGTAAGTACTATCGTCTTGGACCCGACCAAAGAAGTAGACCCGCCAACGTACAAGTACGATTTTTCTTCTAAGATCATAACGGACTACCTTGAGGACATCTCCAAAAGGATCCCCGCACTTCAGAAGTCTAGCTCGCTAGGGGGTTTTAATTCTTGTATTGACATTACGCCTGATTATTATCCTATACTTAGCAAAATAGATATTGTGCCGGGTTACTACTGTGCAACCGGTTTTAGTGGTACTGGCTTTAAACACTTTCCTATGATAGGTCGGTTAATGGCGGATCTGATTGCTGGAGGCCAACCGCAACTTTTAGAGTCTTTTCGATACAACAGGTTTGATGGCGGAAAAACTCGGGAGGGCGTTAGTGATAGTTATTTTGTGAGAGGGTAGTAGTGTTTTATCAGCAATACGCCTGTCTCGGCTTCATTAGCCCTAGTGGGGTTAGTTTAAAAAACAAACTTGTACTAAGCATTGGCTAAAAGATTTTGAGATTGGAGGTTTATCAGTAATTTTAAGTACTGTATAGTTTTGCCTTTTTCTTGGGGGTTAAGGCTGTTTTGGATTTGTTCTACTTTTTGTAGTAAGAGCTTTGGAGATGCTTCAAAGTGCATATAGTCCTTAAGGCTCGACCAGTGACCGCCCCAGAAAAATCCTTTATCCGTAAAAAATTTAGCGACACTGGGCGTGATGGTGCCTACAGAATGTAAGTCGTATATTCCTCCTGCGGGCGTTGTTTCAGTCTCGGGGGTTCTGCATAGGGTTGAGATCAAATGCTAGGCCTACGGCGTGTACAGATAACTTTGGCTTGCCAGCTATAAAACGAAAATTAAATCCAGAAGAAAAATTACTGATCATAGCAGCATCGTCGTCAAAGGTTGGTTTAAATTCCTTAAGGGGATGTTGTAGCCTGAACCCTTCATCCCGAATTGCGCTTTCCATTGCAGCCACAAAGTCCGGCATAACTAAGCGATCTAATAGTATCTGCCCTTGTTTTATATGGCCTTGGAAGTCTAAAAATCTGAAGCGCGCCGCATCCAGTCTTGTTGGCAGTATTTCACAAAATTGAAAAAGTAGCTTTTGGTGTTGATGCTCTACCTTGCCTTCTGCTATGGCTGCTTCGACTACCAGTTTGAATTGTTCTTGCCACCCCCCCCATATTTCAAATACATTGTGCTCATTTACGTTCATTTATTTTCTGGATAAGGGATTAGGGAAAACAAAAATTTATACCTCCCTAATTTTTTTAATGATAAAAGATATCCGCTTTTCAGATTTGTTTTAGAACCCAAATAAACAGGTCCATATTCCCGACTCACAATCCTCCATTTATTTTTTAGCAGATTGTGTAGTTGGGCTTCTTGCATTATTGGGTGCCTTAAAAAAATGCGGTCTTTACGCGACGCACGCAAAGGTCCTTCTGTTTCATCTTGGCTTAATGTTAAAGGCTCTTTCTTTATTAGCTCAGGATTAGTCATGATATTTACTGCGGTTTACCTAAAACTCGGGGGGACGTCTCTATCTTCCGTGTTGAAGAAGTGTTTGCGCGCGCCAAGTAGAGCCACAAAACTGACAACGCCAAGGATGACATCTACTGTGTCTAGATCTGGTTTAAGCATTTTTCTGGCAATGACAAAAGCCAGTAGCTCCAGGACTGCGTTTAAGCTGTGAGTGATGAGCATGCGCGCTAGTTCCAGGCCGATGACTATGAGTAAAACCCTAAATACTAACTCATAAAAGGTACTGGTATCGCCCCAATTAGCGGTAAAAAAGTACTGTAAGCTGCGCGCGCCATAGGCAAGTATGGAAATTATAACCACCAAGGCCAAACCTTTTTCTAGGGTGGAGATGATCTTGACGTACGTTTTGCTAAGCCGTTCTAAGTGCAGATCTCGCATAGTGGTTGTGTGTTTAAATTTCAGATACAAGGTACCAGTTTTCTCCATCTTGGGCAAGCGTCATGCTCTTGGCTTGGGTGGTGGTATACTGTAATTAAGTTTGAGGATTTTTTAAGAAATTATATGAGTCATCATCCTATTTTTTCCCTGCATCGGGGAAGCCGTATCCCGCTACTTATAACTAGCGAGCACGGAAGTCCATACATACCCAAGCAGTACAAAAATCTTGGCTTGACTTCAAAACAGATCAAAACTTGTAAAGACTGGTATGAGCCGGGAGTGCCGGAGTTGGGCTTTCGTTTAGCAAAAAAGTTAGGCGCGAGCTTTCTGGTTTCTGGGGTGTCGCGATTGGTGGTGGATGTAAACAGAAAATTTAAAGCTGCGAGCAAGCTTGCCAACGCCTACCATGCGCCTGCCATAAAGCCTAAGCTTATCGTTGCGAAAAATCCGCGCGAGGACGAGCTCATAGACATCTCGGGCAATATGCACCTAACTGCAAAAGAGCAAAAGGCGCGCTACGAAAAATACGCCTTGCCTTTTTTAGAGACTGGCAAGAAAGAAGTTTTGAGACTTAAAAGCCAGTTTGGTCGTTGCCTCATATTTTCTATGCACTCTTTTTATCCGACTTACCTAGGAGACATCCGCAAAACTGACTTGGATGTTATGTATCAACATTCTGTAAGTTTGGGTGCTAGGTATTTTAGTTTGCTTAAAAAAACACTTGGCAAAGATTTTATGGTCAAAAAAAATAACCCTTGGTCCTTGGATGCTGTTGATGGTGGGATATTTGGAGACTTGCAAAAAGTGCCTGGTGTGGACTTGCTTGCTATAGACATAAAAAATTCACACCTGAGCTTTCCTGGTCGGGTCAGGAAGGTTGAAAATGCCCTGCTCTCCATTTTAAGCAGTTTGATCAGCGGCTAGGTTCTAGTTTGAGACAGATAGAACTTTCTGGTTCTCTCATCTTGTCTTTCCAAGGCGTAGCGCAGCATAATGCGCGGCATTTTATGCGCGTGGGTCTGTAAGAGGCACAAAAGCGAGTCGCGATCTTTTTTCCCGACTTCTCGAAGCATCCAGCCCACTGCTTTGTGGATCAGGTCATGCGGGTCACCCATCAGCTGCGTAGCTAGGTCTAAAGAGGGCTGAAAGATTTTTTGCTGGATGAACGGGAAAGTTGCAACTACAGCCATCCGCCTTTCCCAAAGGTTTTTAGACTTTGCCATTGACTTAATCTTTTTGACTGCACTTTGCTGGGCCGCAGTTGAGGATAGGTATTGCCCAAGCAAGTAGTGGCCTAAAATATACGGAGCAGAGGAGTCGACTAGGTCCCAGTTGTTTATGTGCTTGGCATTTTTCAGATAAAAATCAACAATTTGTTTTTGTTGAATTTCGAGTATGCTCTTGTTATTTTGTAATTTTTTAAATCTCCCCACTAAAATAGCTAGGGCTGTAAAGCGGTGTTCGTGAACCGGGCTTTTTAAAAGGGTGGCGATCTCTTTTAAAGGCAGTTGGCTAAAGTTTTTGGCTACTTGTCTTTGTTTGGGAACCATGACCCCTAAAAAAATATCCCCCTCTCCATACTGTCCTTTACCGGTTTTAAAGTAGCCAGACAACAGTTTGGCTTGTTGGGGGTTTTTAAGTTTTTGCAAACTGGACTTAACAAGATTTGCGGTTAGCTCACTCATAATCATAGTCTTAAGCGCGGAGTAGAAACTTTTGCAGCCGGCCCTGCCAATGTTTGTTGAAAAGGGTGTTCCAGCTGCGTTTGGAATTGGTGCAAGTGGTGGGCGGCTATGCCATGTTCGGGCCGGTTATGAAGATGTTGAAAGACAAACGAAAGCTTTTCACCGCTTATGTTGCCGTGCGTGTCTTTATAGTTAAGAAAAATATTTTTCACCGTTTCTTTTTCCGCTTCGCCCCAAGGCTGTCGATCGATCACCTTAGTGACTTGTCGGGCAGGCAGTTGGTGGTGCTGGTTTTGGATGAAGATGTCCATAGACTATTCTAAACCGTTTTCCTCTTTAAATTTTTGTTCCAAGGCTTCCCTTAAGCGCTCCACTTCACTGGAGGTCATAGGGTCTTGCGTGTTGTCACGCAGGAAGTCTAAAGCTTTTTCTATCTGGTAACCGGTAAGGTCCCCTGAAGTCATGAGGTCTATGCCGGTAAATAAACCTTCCAAAAATCCTTTATCAAAAGTTTCCCAGGAAGTGTTGTTTATGACACCTAAGATATCGCTTAAGCTTAGGGTTCTAGATGAATAGTCATCAAATATGCTCATATGAAGATATTTAGGACCTACGCACCGCTAAAAATTTATAAATTTAAAAAATTCCTCTTAAAACAGCTTTTGCCCGATCTCTTCGTTAAAATACTGCGGTTATTTTCATCGTAGTTAGTACTACGCTTTCAAATAATCCTCGTATTTTGCCTCGATCTCGGCCAAATGCGTAGGTCCCGAGATAAATATTTATTACTTTTAGCATAGGCCGTTTATGGCCGAAAGTCAAAAATTGCCGTTCCATATCTGCGCATGTTAAAATTAGATAAAACTAACTATTTTTTATGGATAAAAAACAGTACTGGCCTATCATTATCGTAGCCAGCATATTGGGGGCAGCTTCAGCATACATAGTTCTGGCGCCGAACTCTTCTTTTTCTGTTGAAAAAGAGGCTCAGACAAACGCGCCTCTGGAAACACGGCCGCAGACTCTTCCAGCAGAGGTTCCGCCACCAATGGTCGATTCTAAAAAGTCCGTGGCTAAACCCAAAGTTTTGCCGCCGGTTTTAACTTATGAGCAGGCTATGGGCAAGTACGGTAGTAACCGCATCCAACTTGATCCGCAGTGTAACGCGATTTCCAGCCAGATGACGGTTAAAAATGGAACCGAACTTATGCTAGACAACCGTTCTTCAGAGGAGCGTGTGGTGGTGTTCAACCTAAAAAATTACAAGATACCGGCTTATGGCTTTGTTGTGGTTAAGGCCCAGGCAAGTAGTGTACCTACTGTAACTTTTATTGACTGCGATCAGCAACAGAACGTCGCTACCGTTAGTATTCAGTAGTCAGCACTGAAGTGTTTATCAAAAGGTATCAGCTTTGGCAGCGAGTTGAATAATTTCCTACTAGGAGTTAGATTGGCGGGTTAGTTTGTACAGATACAAACTGATTCCTTGGTTTTTAACAGTTAGAAGTCTAAACCAAGTCCAGCCGTTTTTTTTGGCATGTTTTCTGACTTTGTCTAAGGGTGAAATACTACCAAGACAAAGGTACAGCTCCCCGTTAGTTTTGAGATAATTCCCAGCACTTTCCAGTGTAGTTAAAATTCCCGACAACCCTTTGTCTAGAAAAGCTGATTCTAGAGAGCCTTTAGGGGACGAGTCGACAAAAGGTAGATCAGCATATGCTATATCGTATTTATGGGAAGGGTTCCAGGTTCGGATATCTTGATAATAAAACTTAGTATTTGTGTCGACACCATGTAGCTTGGCGTTTTCTTGGGCGCTGGCTATGGCAGAATAGTTAGTGTCAATTCCTGTCACAGTTTTTGCACCCGCAAGGGCAACTAGAATGCACCAGATTCCTGACCCGCTTCCAATTTCTAAAAAATTCTTACCTTCAAATATTGGAAGAGAGCAAAACATTCTGCTTGCTATTCCCGAAGCAGCAATTTTCGGATTGAAAGTCCCGGGTTGTATACGAAACTGTTTATCTAAAAAGTGGTAAATAGTGGCCTTGTTTTGTAATTTATGTTCTGTGATTGTTCGTTGGGTGATAATTGGAAGTGGTTTGGTTGACATATTGTAAATATCAAAAATTATGTTCTTATGCTAAAGCGTAAAAGGGTTGTAGTTGATACCCTTGTCATAAACATCGCTGCTGTCTCTCTTTTTCAAGTAATTTACGACTTTGTATGTAATAGGGGTCAAGATAACTTCTATAGCTACTTTCGCAACATATCCTGACATTACTATACTTACAACTCCCGATAGTGGCACAACTCCTGAGAAAGCGATGACTCCAAATATTAGGGAGTCTATCCCTTCCCCGGCCACGGTAGAGCCTATTGTTCTGACCCACAAGTATCTTCCCTTCATCAATACTTTCACGCGCGATAGTACATATGAATTAGTAAATTCCCCGCACAAGTACGCTACTAAAGAGGCTAGAACTATTCTAGGGGTTTGTCCTAAAATAGTCTCGTAAGCTTCTTGATGGGGCCAAAAGCTGGCCGCAGGTAGTGATTTAACAAGTAGATAGGCCATCGCCATTAGGGCTGAAGCCATAAAGCCCGCCCAGATAATTGGTCGTGACCCTTTATAACCGTAGATTTCGGTCAGTATATCTCCGAAAATATATGTTAGAGGGAAAATGAATATCCCACCCGCAAGGGTCAGTGGTCCGAGCTGTATAATCTTTACAGCAACAGTATTGGAGATCATTAAAAGCGCTACAAATAGTACCGAGATATAGATATAGTTTTTAGTATATACTTGCATAGAGTAGGGGGTTAGTTATTGACTTTCCGTACTATAAGCTGGTATAATCACTGAGTCAAACTCTCCCATTTGGGAGAGCAATAATATTTCTTTATGAGCGTAGCAGAAAAAAAGTTAGCCCTAACCTCAAATGAAAATAAAATATATGAAGTTTTGTTGGATTTAGGCATTGCGAAAACGGGTGTGATAGTCCAAAACTCTGGCGTTGTAAGCTCTCGAGTTTATAGTTCTCTTGCACGGCTACAAAAGTTAGGATTGGTATCTTCTTTTTTAAGGAACAATGTGAGGTATTATCGGCCAGAACCGCCTATTCAGTTGCTTGCAGAGTTAAGGGAGCAAGAAAAAGAACTTGAAGAGCTTTGCAAGAGTATAAAAGAAAAACAAACTAGAACACCCGACCCAAGTAGAATTGCTGTATACGAAGGTGAGCGGGGGTATAAACAGGCATTTATGCAACATGTGTCCGATGTGCCATTGGGTGGGGAGTTGCACATAATTGCTTACGGAACTGTATTTAGGTCAAATCAGGATAAGCGAAAGTTTTTCAAGCGTGTAGATGAGGTTATGGTAGCTAGAAAAGCAAGGGCTAAGATGATTATAGATAAGTCTTTGGAAGCTGTTATGCGGGTCGATCGGAAGTATAGGTCTGCTTATGATTTAAAGATCCTGCCTTCAAGGTATTTTGGGGCTATGAGTATCAATATCTCTGGTAGGGAGGTGCTGCTATCTGCTATTGGAGACGAGCCTATGGCGGTAGCCTTAAGAGACCCGTGGATCATCTCAAGTTTTGAATCACAATTTAAATTACTTTGGAGCATAGCTACGGAAATTTCTGCTTAATGTGCTTTAGCACTCTACTTGCGAGAGTGCTAATTTTGTGATACAATTTATAGAGATTTTCTACATTCTATTCATATATACTAAGTATATGGACCTAGATAAATTAACTGAAAAATCAGGTTTAGCGCTTAATGCCGCAGCAGAGTTGGCAACTGAAAACAGACAGGCTCCTGTTGAGCCGGCACACCTTCTGCTTGCTTTGCTTTCACAAGCAGACACCGCGGTTGTGCCTCTGTTGGAGAGCATGCAAGTTTTGCGGGAAAGTCTTGAGCAGGAAGTGGAACAGATTGTAGACAAGCTACCAAAACTGGGAAGTATAAACTTGGAGCAGCAGCGGCTTTCTCCTAGTCTTGCGCAAGTCTTGCAGATGGCAGAAAAAGAAGCTGTAAGACTGAAGGATGAGTATGTGAGCACGGAACATTTACTTTTGGCTTTGGTTAAAAGTGAGGGTTTGGGTGGTGTATTTAAAAAATATGGAGTAACCAAGGAAGGGCTAGAGGCTAGCCTTTCCATAGTAAGGGGAAATATGAAAGTGCAAGACAAAAATCCGGAAGGCAAGTATAAGACTTTGGAAAAGTATGGTCAGGATTTTACCGAATTGGCAAAGGCCAACAAACTTGACCCGGTGATCGGCCGCGACGAGGAGATCCGTAGGGTCATGCAGGTCTTGTCTCGCAGGACCAAGAACAATCCGGTGTTGATCGGCGAGCCGGGAGTAGGCAAGACTGCCATCGTGGAAGGGTTAGCGCAGCGGATAGTGCGCGGCGATGTACCCGAGGGTTTGAAAAATAAAAAACTTATCGGCCTCGATATAGGCTCACTTTTGGCTGGAGCAAAATACCGAGGGGAGTTTGAGGAACGTTTGAAAAGTGTACTAAAAGAGGTTGAAGAAGCGGCTGGGCAGATTATCTTATTTATGGATGAGTTGCATACCATAGTCGGGGCGGGTGCGGCAGAAGGCGCGGTGGACGCGGCAAATCTGCTCAAGCCTTTGCTCGCACGTGGCAAGCTGCATATGGTCGGGGCCACCACTTTAAACGAGTATAAAAAATATGTGGAAAAGGACGCTGCCCTAGAAAGACGGTTTCAGCCTGTGTTGGTCAGTGAGCCTTCTTTGGAGGATACTATAGCTATTTTAAGAGGACTTAAGGAGAAGTACGAACTGCACCATGGCGTCAGGATTACGGATGGTGCTTTGGTGGCTGCGGGAAAACTGTCCGCAAGGTTCATCTCTGACCGTTTTTTGCCGGACAAGGCCGTGGATCTGATAGATGAAGCAACTTCCGCTTTGAAGATCGCTATAGATAGTCTGCCGCCTGAGCTGGATAGCACTAAGCGTCGGGTGATGCAGCTGGAGATAGAGCGAGAAGCATTGAAAAAGGAAAAAGACGCCCCAAGTAAGGAGCGTTTGAAGGTTTTGGAAAAAGAACTAGCAGATTTCAAGGAGCAGGAAAGTGCCTTGCAGGCCCAATGGCAGCAAGAAAAGGCTTTACTGGAAGATGTGCAGAAACAGCAGGCGGTTTTAGACAGTTTGCGAGCTGAAGAAGAGCGGGCAGAGCGAGCAGGGGACCTTCAGAAAGCAGCAGAAGTTCGTTTTGGTAGGCTTCCAGAAGCAGAAAAAGCTTTGGAAGCAGCAGCAGAAAAGTTAAACAAGTTGGACGACTCTAAAAGGCTGCTTAGACAAGAAGTAACCGAGGAAGACATAGCCAAAGTCATAGCTAAGTGGACAGGGATCCCGGTGGTAAGACTTCTAGAAAGTGAAGCGCAAAAGCTTTCTCACTTGGAAGATGAGTTGGCAGCCCGGGTGGTAGGACAAGAAGAGGCGGTCAAGGTCGTGGCTTCAGCTATTCGCAGAAGCAGGGCAGGGTTGTCTGCCGCGGGAAGACCCATTGGCACCTTTCTTTTCCTTGGTCCGACAGGGGTTGGAAAAACCGAGACCGCTAAAGCTTTGGCAGCTAGCCTGTTTTCAGACGATCACGCTTTAGTTCGCTTAGACATGAGTGAGTATATGGAAAAGCACTCTGTGGCAAGACTCATAGGCGCTCCTCCCGGGTACGTAGGCTACGAAGAAGGTGGGCAGCTTACCGAAGTGGTTCGGAGAAAACCTTACTCCGTGGTGTTGTTAGACGAAGTAGAAAAAGCGCATCCAGACGTGTTCAACACTTTGCTGCAAGTGCTAGACGACGGCAGGCTTACTGACGGTCAGGGCCGTACAGTCAACTTTGCCAATACCGTTATCATCATGACCTCAAACTTAGGTAGTGGGGTTATAAGCGAGTGGGATGGTAAGAGTGAAGAAAAGCTTCGGGACTCTGTTATGAACATTGCTCACCAGCATTTTCGTCCGGAGTTTTTAAACCGCATAGACGACATAGTGTTGTTCCACCGCATAGACGAACAACAACTTAGAAAGATAGTAGATATTCAGCTTGAACAAGTAAAAGTCCAGCTTCAAGAAAAACACATAAGTCTTGAAGTGGCAGATGAAGTCAAGGACTTTTTAGCCCGAGTGGGGTATAATCCAAGCTTTGGCGCAAGGCCGCTTAAGCGCGCTATTCAAACTCACCTGCTAGATCCGTTGGCCTTAGATATAATTGATGGCAAAATTAAAGACGGTGACCAACTCAAAGCTACTCTCAAAAAAGACAAAGTAGTGTTTGCGTAAGTAGTGTCAATACTGTTTTTTAACACACCACACTCTTAAGAGTGTGGTGTGTTAAATTTTATACAAGATTTATGTATTGAGCTTAGCGAGATATTTAGAAATCGCCTGCGTTTGTGGAAGGGGTGTAGTTGAAGTCGTTCAAAAGCTTTTTTGCTTTGTGTGTGGACAGGTTCCAGGATTGCCAGTCTGTTTGTGTACCTAGTGCATCTTTTTTGGCTTGTAAGTAGAGCGAAAGTGAGTGCCGTTCTTCTAAGGGTATTTGTTGTAGTTGTGAGACCATGAACGGAAAGGCATCTGTTGAGAGTTCTTGAAGATATGTGGCGTCCAGTTTTTGGCCATGGAGAAATCTGTTGAAATTGTTTTTGGCTATGAGAGCATGGGGGTTGCTTAGAAGAAATAGGCACCAGATGGAGAGGCCTAAAATCAAAGCTGTATTGGCAAAAAAGCTTTCTGTTTTATGTCGGTAAAGTTTATAGCCTAAAAGCAATAGTACCCCAAAAACCCAGAGACTGAAGATCGCTACAAAAAGCCGCAATACTGACAAGCCATAAGCCTGTTCATATAAGTACATGCGGTACAAAGTTGAAAGAGTTATAACTACACAAGAAACAAGCATAGCAACAATGCTACTCATGTACAGTTTGTTGCCTTGTCTGAGGTTGCCATAAGTCTTTTCAACAATGAGGAGGGTTAGGGTGGTGAGTAGTGCAGAGACAATGGTTTACGCAAAGCCTCGGTGAAGGTACTCTGCATAGGAGTAACCAGTCGTGCTTATGTTGCTTTGACCGCCAAACATATAGCTGGCTTGAAAGATAAGAAACAAAACAAATAGCGCGCCAAGGGTTGTGGTAAAAGCCATACCTTCAAGGCCGGCGTTTTTCGGCTGCTCTGGTAGTCGGGTGGGGGTTAGTTGCTTTTCTTCATTTATGAGTCCGAGCAGCCCTAAAGTAACAAATGAGACTAGTACTATGGTAGTTATGCTACCTTGGACACTCAAGTCTATGGAAAAACTGAAGATATTACTCAAGAAACTATCAAACACTGGGTTTGCAGAACGAAAAAGTAGCGAAAAGGTGACTACTAAAGGCAGGGAAAGGATGAGCCCTCGGAGTGCGGCCTTCCTGTTGCCTGTGTCGGGTTGGGAATTGGTTCGCTTTGTGGTTAGTTTTTTGATGTTTTGCAGAGCCGAGCCTATGATCAAGAAAGGCATTTTGATGCCTATGATAAGGTAATTTTTTATCTGCCAGTTAGATACCGGGCTTGGGCCTAACTCTAAAGCGAGCAAGGCCGTAAGCACTAGAAGGCCTAAGATATTGAGCACTAAAAGCTCTGGGGCGTCAAACACGGCTGCGCTGGCAGATAGCCAGATCATGAAGAAAGCAAGCAGATAGGCAAACCATGTGTTTTTTCTTGTCTTGTCTCTTCCTATGTATAAGCTAGCTAGAAGGGCTATCGTGCCCAAAAAAACCGAAATCCCCGGTATGTGGTCATAGAAAAGTACATAGGCTATGACCCCAAAGACAATGGATAAAATGAGTAGATTTGCGGCTTTGTTCATATAAAGTAATGCATCTTGCATATTAGCAAGAACGAACATGTGTTGTCATGTGGTCCAGGTGGGCACCTTCACTTTAGGTGATGGTGCCCATCTAAAACTCTGGATACGTGGAAGAGTTTGCTATACTGTTTGGGTTGTGTAAATATCAAGGCTCTAGACTAGCAGACTAACATCTGTTAACCTAGATTTATGCTTAAGTAC
>CAYYEK010000003.1:0-26633 GCA_964470855.1 uncultured Candidatus Saccharibacteria bacterium | reverse complement strand
AAAGGTTAATTGTCAAGTGTTGTTCATTCTGGCGGAAAAACTTCAACTGAAAACTTCTAACTTCTACTACTTTTACTACTATTACTACTTTCTGTTAAAGGTCAATTGTCAATTGTTTTATTCGTATATTGGTACTATTAGTATTTTGTAGGGGTTAGTCAAAGGTCAAATGTTAAATGTTAATTGTGTACTCTTTACTTTTTTTCTAATATTATGCCCGCACTGTATAACATCCATAGGCCAAAGACCTTCAGTCAAGTTGCCGGTCAGGAGCATATCGTTCGGACCTTGCGCAACGCGGTGATATCGGGAAGCCCTGCTCACGCTTACCTGTTTTGCGGTTCTCGGGGTTTAGGTAAAACCACCATGGCGCGAGTTTTGGCTAGGGCCCTTAACTGTGAGCAACCAGATAGTGGAGAAGCGTGTCTGCGTTGTCAGGTTTGTCAGTCATTTGAAGAAAATCGTTTCCTGGATCTAGTGGAGATAGATGCCGCGTCTAACACCGGAGTAGAAAATATCCGTTCTATCATAGATACGGTAGGCTTTATGCCAGCGCAAGGACGATTTAAAGTTTACATCATAGACGAGGCGCATATGCTGTCCAAAGGGGCGTGGAACGCGCTATTGAAAACCTTGGAAGAACCGCCGCAGCACGCTGTGTTTATCTTGGCCACAACGGAAAGCAGTAAGGTTCCAGAGACTATCAATTCCCGAGCGCAACGATACGAGTTTGGAGTATTTTCCAAAGCAGAGATAGTGAGCCACCTAAAGCAGGTTTTGCTTGTGGAGGGCAAGTCTTTGTCTTTGGAAGGACTGCAGTTAGTGGCAAATGCGTCTGCAGGGAGTATGCGTGACGCGCTTACTTTGTTGGATCAAGCGGTAAGTCTTGGGCCGGATGCGGATCTGGAAGTTTTAAGTCGGGTTTTGGGAGTGGTAAGAGAAGAGGTGCTTGCCGAGCTGTATGAATTGATGAGCCGGGGCAACACAATTAAATTGCCTGAGTTTTTTGAAAATTTATCTAGTACCGCTGTAGACTGGCCAACCTTGAACCGAGACTTTTTGGACTATTTGCGATCTAAACTCATGATCGCGGTGGCAAGTAAACAGACAGCACAAGTTTTGACTCTGGCTTTTTTCATCAGACTTTTTTTGAGATCGTACAAAGAGTTGAGTAATGCTCCTGATCCTAGCTTGACCATGCTGCTGTCTTGTCTTGAGGCCGCACAAAAGTTCGCAGGACTGGATGCAGTAGCAAGTGTGCCTCAAGTGACGGGCGTGATCGTGTCTAGTCAGACTACGGTTCCTGGAGTAGAGCCTGGAGGGGGGCAAAGATTAAAAAAAAATGAGCCGGAGGGCTCTTTAGGGGTGGAAAGTGATGGATCAACGGGGCTGGTATTGGACGTAGATCTTGGAAAGTTGCGAGAAAAATGGATGGAAGTTTGTGACCGCATCAAAACGGTAAATTCTCCTCTTGCTACCTTGGTTCGAAATACAGCGGTGCTGGAAGTGAAAAACGGCACTGTGTTTTTGCAGGTAAAGTATATTTTCCACAAAGAGCAACTGGAGTCGGTTAAAAGTCGTGAGACCTTAGGGCAGGCTTTTCAGGCTGTACTGGGTGGTAAGTTAAGTGTGCGCGGAGTGGTAGAGGAAAAGCCAGCAGAGCCAGCTGCTTTAGCAGATGCGCTACAAGTTTTCGGCGGAGAGCTAGTGGAATAGTGGGAAACAATTAACATTTAACAATTGACATTTTCCGCCAAAGGCGGACCCGCCTCTGGCGGGGACATTTAACCTTTGACATTTAGCCGGAACAAAAATAGAGACCCCCAGTTACCAATCTTTGAATCCTGTCTGTCATCTGTAGCCCAGAAAATGGACAAAGTAGGAAACAAGTCCAAGTGCTAAATTTTTTTATAAAGTGACGGATTGCTACTTGGTGGGGTAATTATTTTAAAATAAAGATGGTTTGCAATTTTTGAAAGAAATCATAAAATAAATTGTATTAAAACATATCCGAAAAATTGATCTTATCTCCTATCCGTCATCCTGATGCCCGCCCACCTATGGAGGGCAAATCAGGATCCAGAAATTATAGCCTGGATTCCTGCTTTCGCAGGAATGACTGAGGGGGAGAGGAGGTTGGAATGACAGAACAGTATTTTTTGGATAGGTTTTAGATTAAGGTAAACAAAACTATGGAGCAGGAAAATACTGAAAACAATAACGCACCAGAGAATCGTGGTATTAAAGGCACGGGCAGAGTCGTGGCTGTTTCTGTACTGGTCTCCCTAGTAGCCGGATTCTTTGGCGGTTACATGGGCGCTGAAAAGTTAGGGCAAGAGGTTGGTGATACTAAAAACTTTGCCGACCAGCGGGTGATAACTGTAGAAGAAGACTCGTCTGTGGTGGATGTGGTCAAAAAAGCCAGCCCGGCTGTGGTGTCTATAGTGGTCTCTAAAGATTTGAGCAAGTTGCCCGGTTTTGGTGGTAGTCCCTTTGACTTTGACCAATTTTTCGGCTTTGGCTTCCCCAATTTATATCAGCCAAAAAGTAGTGAGCCAAATGTTCAGGAGGTTGGAGCGGGAAGCGGCTTTTTAGTATCTGCAGACGGGCTTATCTTGACTAATAAACATGTGGTTTCTGATCAGGGTGCAAGTTTTGTTGTACTGATGAACGATCAAAAATCGTTTGAGGCTAAAGTGGTGGCAGAAGACCCGGTCAATGATCTAGCGATTATAAAAATTGACATTCAAAATGCTCCGTATCTGGAACTGGCTAACTCTGACGAGATACAGATAGGCCAAAAGGTTATAGCTATAGGTAACTCTTTGGGGCAGTACCAAAATACCGTCACTACTGGAGTTGTGTCAGGTATAGGCAGGAGGATCATTGCGGGTTCAAGTGAAGGAGCAGAGCAGCTGGAAGGAGTCTTACAAACTGACGCAGCCATAAATCCTGGCAACTCCGGAGGGCCTTTGTTAAATATAGCTGGACAGGTAGTGGGTGTGAATACGGCTATAGACAGCCAAGGTCAACTGGTGGGCTTTGCCATCCCAGCGGCTGACGCAAAAAGGGCGTTATCCACTTTTCAAAATAGCGGTAAGATAACTAGACCTTACCTTGGTGTTAGATACATAATGATCACACCCCAACTCGCCAAACAGGAAAACCTTCCGAAAGATTACGGTGCCTTGGTCTTGCGGGGGGAAACCAGGACTGATCTGGCTGTGATACCGGGCAGTCCCGCAGATAAAGCTGGTTTAAATGAAAATGACATAATACTAGAAGTTGATGGAAAGCAACTTGGCAAGGACTTGACTCTGGTAGGAGCGATAAAATCTAAACAGCCTGGCCAGACTATACGCTTGAAGGTGTATTCTAAGGGTGTGGAAAAAGATGTAAATATAGTGCTGGGGGAGAGTAAATAGCATTGTTCACTAATACACGAACCTGTCCTGACCTGCTTCGTAAGAGCTTTGACGAGGGGAGCCCGTATCGCAAAAGCTTCACCGAGGCAAGCCCGTCTCGCAAAAGCTTCGCCGAGGCAAGTGGCGGAAAAAGTCAAAACTCAAAAGTCAAAACTTCAACTGAAAACTTTTAACTCAAAGCGTCTTGCAATAATTGACAAATGATGGTCTCTGGATGGGTGCCGTTTAAAGATTTAAATGGTGTCCATTTTGGTAACACGGTCCGTCCGTTAGAGGGCGGGCTTTTTTGTTGTAGTATCCAGCTTATGTAATGGTATAATTATGGTGTAACTGAGAAAAGTATGAAAATCCTAGGGGTTGACTATGGCAGCAAGAGAGTGGGTCTTGCGATTTCTGATGAGCTTGGCATGTTGGCCAGGGAATTAGAGGTGGTAGATTCTAAAAAGTGTTTGGAGCGGATCAAGGAACTGCTGGAAAGAGAAACTATTTCAAAGGTGGTAGTAGGACTGCCTCTGGGGATGGGGGGGCAAGATACCCAAAAGACCACAGAGGTTAGAAAGTTTGTGGAGTTTTTGGCCGGAAAAATAGCTGTCCCAGTCGAGACTTTTGATGAACGGATGACTACGCAAATGGCAAGGAGTATCCCTGGTGGGCAGAAAGACGTAGACAGTCTTGCAGCACAGATGATCTTGCAGATGTATTTGGATTCTCTACGAAATACTAACTAATACAAATTTACGAATCGGAGATGGGTAACAATAGGTGAGCTTTGATCCTCCCGAGGCGGATCTACATGCATTTTATTTAATTTATATGTCTGAATTTCGACAAAATCCTATAACTAAATCATGGGTGCTGGTGGCGCCAAAAAGGGCTCTACGACCTGATGAATACAAAACTTACAGTGTAACTTTAGGATTGCCTGACCTGGATCCAAAATGCGTTTTTTGTCCCGGTAACGAGTCGACCAACAAGGAGATCGCCCGTTACCCGCGCGGGAGTGACTGGCAAGTCAGGGTGATAGAGAACAAATTCCACGCCTTGGAAAAAGCTTCCGTTTACCGTCATCGCGATTTTTACGTGTCATTGGCTGGTCATGGTGAGCATGAGGTGATAGTGACCAGAAAGCATAACGAGCCAGTAGCCATGCAGTCAGTGGAAACCATCAAAAAAAGTTTCGAGGTTTTTCAGGAGCGGGTGGTGGGTATAGAAGCTGATCAGCGTATAGAATATGTGCAGGTATTCCATAACCACGGCCGAGATGCAGGGGGCTCCTTGGTACATCCACATTACCAGATCATAGCTACTCCTTTGGTGCCGCCGCATGTGCATCGGGAAATGAATGGGGCGTATCACTACTATGACATAAATCAAACTTGCGTTTACTGCGATATCATAAAAGAGGAACTGCTTGTAAAAGACAGGGTGGTGTATGAAGATGAACACTTTGTGGTGCTTTCCGCGTATGCTTCAAGAAAACCTTTTGAAACTTGGATTTTGCCAAAAATTCACACTGCTCGGTTTGAGGAAGCAGGCAAGGAGCAGTTGGAACATCTGGCTTTTGTGCTTAAAGCGGTACTGGCTAAAATCTACGTTAAGCTTTCGGATCCGCCTTTGAATTATTATTTTCATTCTTATCCGAAAGTAAAGAACAAACATACTTTAAGAGAGGAGGCGAGTTATCACTGGCATTTGACCGTGTTTCCGCGCATAACCATCTGGGGTGGGTTTGAGTACGCGACTGGCATACCCATCAATCCGGTCGCTCCTGAGCAGACCGCTGAGTTTCTAAAATCCTAACGAATAGAATATATGCAAATTTATCTGAATACAACGAATCACTACGAATTAAGATAGAGATTGATGCGGGTAAACCTTAGAAAACCCGGTGGTGTTATATATGCTGACGAAGCCTACCTCATATATGGCATCTTATATGGTGTTCAGAACGAACTGGGCAGATTTGCCAGAGAAAAGCAGTACGGAGATTGTTTAGCCAAGCGGTTTTCGGAAAACCTTATTCCATTTCAAAGGGAAGTTCCGTTGTCAAATTCGGGGAATATCGTTGACTTTATAGTATTTGGTAAGATAGTGTTGGAGTTAAAGGCTAAAAGACTACTTGTACACATGGATTTTGATCAGGTACAAAGATATTTGCAGGAGTCTTGGTTGAAATTGGGAATTCTGGTTAACTTTCGAGAACCAAGACTACATCCCAGAAGAGTGGTAAGATATGATGAGCCAAAGTTAGGACGAAATCATCAGACTAGGCTAGGGAAAGTAGAAGGATTATCTTTGTAAATAGTAGGAAAAATTAATAATTCGTAGTATTCGTTATTCGAATATGAACATTCGTAAGTTGATAGTTGCCAATTGGAAGCTGAATCCGCTGACTCTTAGGGAGGCAGTAGAGCTGGCCGGTCGGATAGACCGAAATCCAAAAGCTGAGGTGGTTTTGTGTCCGCCTACTATGTTTTTAGCTGCTATTCAATATCCTAGTTTAGGCGCGCAAGACTGCTTTTGGGAAAATAAAGGTCCTTTTACCGGTCAAACTAGCCCTTTGGCTCTAAAACAACTTGGGGTGAAGTACTGCATAATCGGCCATAGTGAGCTCAGGGCAGCCGGTGAAACAGAAGAGCGGATACAAAAAAAGCTGGAGGCCCTTTTATCAGTAAAGATAACTCCCGTACTTTGTGTGGGCTATGGGACAACTGTGGATCAAGATGATATGGAAGTAGTAGATATAGTAAAGGCACAGGTGAAAAATGTAGCAAGCAAAGACCAAGTGTCCAAGATAGTGGTGGCGTATGAACCGGTTTGGGCTATTTCCGCTGGCAACCCTTATGTAACCAAAAAAATAGCAACACCGGAGCATGCGGAAAAAATCGCTATCTACATAAGTGCTAAACTGGGGGCCAAAAAGGTTTTGTATGGCGGGAGCACTAACGCGGTGAATGCGCCAAAGTTTTTGGCGGAGCCCCATATAGACGGTCTTTTGGTAGGGGGTGCCAGCTTACTGCCGGACGATTTTAATGCTATGATAAACACATAAACCACTGACAATTCACGACTTACATTTGACTCTGAAGTCAAAGGTCAGGGGTTAAATATGTAAAATGTAGAAATTATGATTTACATAGCTTCAGATCACGGGGGGTTTAAGCTTAAAAGTTATATCAAAACTTTGTTAGATAAACAGGGATTGGCTTATGTCGACTTAGGTGCGAAAGTTTTAGACCCGCAGGACGATTATGTGGACTACGCGAAAAAGTTGGCAGCAAAAATGACTGCAGTTAAGGATCAAGGATCAAGGATTAAGGATGTGGGCATTTTGCTGTGCCGGAGCGGGCAGGGGGTGTGTATGGCCGCAAACAAATTTAAGGGCATCCGCGCGGCTGTAGCTTGGAATATCAAGTCAGCAAAAGCTGCGAGGAACGACGATCATGCAAATATTTTATGCCTACCTAGTGACTATGTGTCCGCTAAAGAGGCTTGGGCTATAGTTGAGGCTTTTTTAAAGACTCCCTGGGGTAGCGAGGCTCGACATTTACGTCGGGTGAAAAAGCTTAAAAGCCTAGAAGCTGGCTACGGAAACGCAGCGAAGTAAATATTTTTACATGGCAATTATTATCCCGGCAATTTTGGAGAAGGAAAAGAACTTGTTTTTGTAGCGAGCGGAACAGTTGGAGAGGTTGCCCGACATAAGGGTGGCACAGGTTGATTTTGCTGACGGTAGATTTGTTACTGACACAACTTTGTCTATAGAAGAAATAGATGTTTTAAATCCCGCCCTTTCATGGGAAGCCCACCTGATGGTTGTGGAACCAGTGGACTTTTTTGACTATCAGATGGTGGGATTTTCCACAGTTATTGTTCACTTGGAAGCTTTTAAAGACAAAGATATGATCGTCCCATCGTTGGTGAAAATAAACGAGCTTGGGATGAGCGCGGGGATAGCCATAAACCCTGAAACCCGGGTTGAAGAAGTGGTCCAGTTTAAGGATTTGATCTCACAGTTAACCGTGATGAGCGTAGTGCCGGGTGCGCAAGGGAGGGAGTTTTTGCCAGAAAGTATACAGAAGGTAAAACGTGCAAAAGAGCTGTTGCCGGGCATATCTATAGAGGTTGATGGTGGTATTAATGTAGACAACATCAAAGATTTGGTGGATGCAGGTGCGGATCGGTTAGCTATCGGCTCCGCGCTGGTCTTGAGTGACAATCTGCAACACAGTTTTGATGAACTAATCAAAGCCGTTAATTCTTAGCTATAGTGTAATTTGCTATTAATGCTTAATAATTATGGATCAAGAAAAAGTAAACAGTAAAATTGAGGTTCCAACGACTGAGCAGGTTATAAAAGATGTGGGTGTTCCCCCCCCCACACCTGATTTCGCAAATGTAAAACAAGAAGAAATAAAGACCGCGACACCCATACCGGAACAAGAAGGCTAACCAAGTATTCTTATTTTATAAGAAAGATTCTGAAAATTTGATCTGGATTCCAGCTTTTGCTGGAATGACGGAGAATATTTTTTTGATAGTTCCTACTAAAGTTATGACCTCTGTTGAACTACAACTCAAAGCCAATGATATTCGTCAGAGCATTATATCCATGCTTTTACAAGCTGGTAGTGGTCACTCTGCCGGACCTTTGGGCATGGCTGATGTGTTTACCGCTCTGTATTTTGGTGGCGTGTTGAAACATAAACCAGAGCAGCCTAGTTGGCCGGATCGTGACAAACTAGTACTTTCTTGTGGGCATATAGCTCCTGTGCTGTATGCGACTTTGGCTCACGCGGGGTATTTTCCGCTTCAAGAGTTGGACACGCTCAGAAAGTTAGATAGCCGATTGCAAGGCCATCCTCATAATTTGAGTTTACCCGGTATAGAAACAACCAGTGGACCTTTGGGCCAAGGAGTCAGTCAGGCAGTAGGCATGGCGCTGGCAAGCCGTATGGACCATCGTAAAAACAGGGTGTATCTGGTGATGTCTGACGGAGAGCAACAGGAAGGGCAGGTGTGGGAAGCGGTTATGTTTGCCGGTAAAAATAAACTGTCTAACTTGACCGCGGTCATTGACCGGAACAATATACAGATAGATGGTTTTACAGAAGATGTGATGCCGCTGGAGAATTTGCGGGCCAAATATGAGGCTTTCAACTGGCATGTCCTGGAGGTTGACGGGCATAACATAGAAAGCCTGGTAAGCGCGTTTTTAGAAGCACAAAGCATATATGAGAAGCCGACAGTAGTCATCGCCCATACGATTCCCGGCAGGGGAGTTGATTTTATGGAAGGGGACTTTAAATGGCATGGGATGCCGCCAAATGCCGAGCAGGCGCGGCTGGCAATGTCCGAGCTTCGCACTCTAAGAGGTCAGATAGCAAGCGAGCACGAGTAAACAAAATTTTGGTTCCAGTGATAACTGGAGATTAGAGATAATTTATATAGCTATTATTAATAGTTAATCATATGTCGGATTTAGTAGGTGTTGTTCTGTTTTGCGCTCTGGTGTATTATTTTTTTTCCATTTCAAAGCGCGTGCGGATTTTAGAAGGACAAGTTAAGGCATTGTTGCCGCAAAGTGTTCCGCAAAAATTTGAAACGCCTGAGCAAAAAATAGCAGAGACTAAAATGCCTCAGCTTGTTACTGCTCCGCCAAGACCACCAGGTGAAGTAGCTGTTTTGACAACGGCCACTACAGATAATGATCTTACCGCTACGCAAGTTGTAGGTGGAATCGGTGTAGTCGCTTTAGTTTTAGGGGTCGGGTTTTTCTTCAAATATGCCATAGACCAAGGTTGGATAAATGAAACTGCGAGAGTGGTGTTGGGAGGAGTTGTAGGAGGGTTGATTTTAGCTCTTTCCGAGATTTGGCACCGGCAAAAAACCAATGTTGGAAAAATATTAACTGCCGGTGCAGTGGGTGTATGGTATTTTACGATTTTTGCTGCCTATAGCTTTTACGATCAGATAGGGCCAGATGTTGCCTTTGTAATGTTGATTATAGTGACTGCTATCGGCACTATGCAGGCGTACCGATACTCTTCAAAAGAGTTAGGGGTAGTCGCGCTTATCGGGGCGTATCTCGTACCAATGCTGGTAAATTTTGGGCCTAACCAACAGACCGTCTTGTTTGTCTACTTAACTTTGATCAATGCTAGTGTTTTAGCGGTTTTGGCTAGAAGATACTGGTTAGAACTCCCTTTTGTGGCAATTGTGGCCAACTTAGTACATTTTGCTGTATGGTATTCAGGGGCCACCACGGACCAGGCTTTCGTGGGCGTGGTGTTCGTACTGGTGAATTTAGCTTTGGTAGTTATTATCCACGCGGTTTCATTTAGAGCCGCTTTTACCGCGCCGGGTGGATTAGGGGCAAATGCCATATACGGCACTGCTGGGCTTATGGCATCATACTCCATTTTTGGGTTTATCGGCTTAACAGCCTCTGCAATTTTTGCGAGAGAGGCTGGTCTTTTGGCATTGATCTTAGCCATAGCAGGTGTAGCCGTATTCTTAGCCTACACTTTAGTTGATAGACTTGAAGCAGAGGTTTTAAACTGGACTTTGAGCTGGGTAGGGAAAGTATTTTTTGTGTCAGCGATTTTTTGGCAGTTTGATCGCCCCGTTGACGTAGTGTACTTGCTCCTGTTGGGGTTGGCCGGTCTTGGCATAGGCTTTGGACTTAATAGAAGAGAACTGCGTACCTCTGGGGCTTCTTTGCTTTTATTGGGTTCGGTTTTGGCATTTGTTTACAATTTTTTTGTGTCCGAACAAGGTTTTCTTATTAGCCCTGAGTTTTGGGTTATGGTATCTTGTTGGGTAGCCTTGGGGATAGGTTATGTGCTTTTCCAAAAGTACAGAGGTATTTTGCATGAAAACGAGATAAATTCTGATAAGGTGTTGGCGCTGCTGGTTCTCGCTGCGGTTTGGTTACAGATTTCTTGGGAGCTCGGGAGTAATGCAGAATTTTTATCTGGCAATGCCATAAATTTGGTGATGAGCCTTTGGTGGATCACACTGGGCGTGATAGCTATAGTCTTTGGTTTGTTGCCCAGTCTTAGAGTTCTGAGAGTCGGTGGTGCAGCTCTGGTTGCTGCTGCTGTGGCTAAGGTGTTTTTGTATGATTCTTCTGCTTTAGAGATGGGTTATAGGGTGGTATCGTTTGTGGTTCTGGGAGTGATTTTGATAGCCTTGGCGTTTGTTTATGAGAAGAATAAGGATAGGCTCAAAGATTTTATAAGCATTTCGGGCGGTTAGTAGTAGTGAGTGGTATAATGAAAAGGTGAAAGTAGTAGCGATTAATCATAAAATAGGTCAAGCTGACATAGAGCAAGCCCCAACCCGTAATGGGTATGGGGAGGGGCTTTTAGAGTTGGCAGCTCAAAACCAGGACATAGTGGTCTTAACAGCGGATTTAGCGGAAAGTACCCGGGTACTGGATTTTCAAAAGCGGTATCCAGAAAAGTTTGTTGAGGTGGGGGTAGCTGAACAAAATATGATGGGTATAGCAGCTGGTTTGGCGTTGTCTGGTAAGGTGCCCTTTGTATCCAGTTACGCAGTATTTAGCCCCGGTCGGAGTTGGGATCAGCTTCGGGTGTCAGTTTGTTACTCTAACGCCAATGTCAAAATCGTAGGCGCCCACACCGGAGTTTCTGTAGGTCCGGATGGGGCGACCCACCAAGCCTTGGAGGATATAGCTATAACTCGAGTCTTGCCCGGTCTAGCAGTTGTAGTGCCTTGCGATTACTTGGAAGCTAAGAAAGCCACAGCAGGGATAGCCAATTACAGGGGTCCGGCATATCTGCGCCTGACTAGAGAGAAGACTCCGGTTATGACTACAAATGAAACACCTTTTGAGATCGGGAAAGCGTATGTGATGCGGGACGGTAAAGACGTGGCCATCATTGGCTGTGGCCCAGTGTTGTACAATGCGCTTTTGGCTTCTCTTGGGTTGGAGCAGGAGGGGATAAGTGTCATGGTGGTGAACAATCACACTATAAAACCCATAGATGAGGAAACCATCCTTATGGCAGCAAAGCAGTGCGGGGCTGTGGTGACACTAGAAGAGCACCAAGTTATGGCAGGCAGCGGAAGTGCGGTGTGTGAGGTTTTAGCTAAACACTATCCTGTGCCTATAGAGATGGTTGGTATGCCTGATACTTTTGGTGAGTCAGGTAAGCCCGAGGAGCTACTTGAAAAGTACGGGATGGGGGTGGAGAGCATTAAAGAAGCTGTTCAGAGGGCAGTGGGTAGAAAAAAGTAGCAGAGCAAAGTGGTAATAGTAGTAAAGGTAGTAAAGGTAGTAAAAGTAGTAAGAGTAGTAGAGTGGTAAAAGTAGTCTGTCCGCTCGTAGCCCGTAGGGACGAAGGCGGGTAAAGTAGCGATGCGAATGAATAAAAGTTGTAAAGGTAGTAAAAGTAGTAAGAGTAGTAGGATGGTAAAAGTAGTCTGTCCGCTCGTAGCCCGTAGGGCGAAGGCGGGTAAAGTAGCGATGCAAATATACTTATAATGCGAATAATACGAATATGAATGCAAATGGAAAAATTATATTCTCTCAGGAATCATATATTTTGACTGGCCTATGCTTTGACGTTCATAACGAGAAGGGGAGGTTTGCCAGAGAGAAACAGTACTCGGATGCACTTGAAAAAAAATTTCAAGAATTACATATTCCATATGTCCGGGAAGAAAGGCACGATCAGGACGGAAATATTTTAGATTTTGTACTTTATGACAAGATAGTACTGGAAGTCAAGGCAAAACGACTAATTGAAAGAAGGGACTACTACCAGCTGCAAAGATATTTGCAAAGCACTAATAGGAAGTTAGGATTACTGGTCAATTTTAGGAATCGTTATCTGAAACCTATAAGAGTGATTAGGATTGACACTAAAGCGAAGGCAAAATTTTCACATTAGTATAATTAGTAAATCCGCATATTCGCATCGAGCTTATGAAATACAAACACGACGTCATATCCATAGGTGAGCCGGTTATAGACTCATTTTTATTTGTTGATGATATAGAAGTTAAACATATAGATGGACAGCCAAAGGCCATCATTAACTGGGGCGATAAGTTGCCAGTACAGAAATTTTACAAGTCTGTAGCGGGTAATGCTTCAAATGCCGCCATCGGTTCTTCCAGGCTCGGTTTGCGTACAGCTTTTTACTGCATAGTCGGGGATGACGCCGGGGGCCGGGAGGTGATCCATCGACACAAAAAAGAAGGAGTCAGCACCGAGTACATAGCGCTAGATAAAAAGAACGGCACCAACTATCACATGGTCTTGGTACATGAAGGAGAAAGGACGATTTTTGTTTATCATGTCCATCGCCACTACCATGTGCCAAAGTTTGCTCGCAGCCAGTGGGTTTACTTAACTTCCTTGCCCGAGGGCTTTAAAAAGATCTACCCAAGCCTTGAGCATTACTTAGATAAAACTAAGGCCAAATTGGGTTTTAATCCGGGCACCTTCCAGCTCAAGGCCGGTCCAAAAGCCAATGCAGGGGTTTTGAAGCGCACGGAAATTTTGTCAGTAAATGTAGAAGAAGCACAAAGATGGGTCGGGGACGATACCCGAGATCCGGAACTGTTGTGTAAAAGATTAAGAAAGTTGGGGCCTAAATCGGTGGTGCTGACAGATGGGCGGCGGGGAGCATACTCGTTTAGCGACGAGGGTTTTTACTACATAGAAGAGTTTCCGGGAAAAAGGTTTGAGGCAACTGGAGCAGGAGATAGTTTTACTACTGCTTATATAGCAGCGCGGATCTATGGTTTGACGCACCGTGAGGCTCTGCGCTGGGGACCGGTTAATGCCGGTAGTGTGGTTAAGTTTGTCGGGCCTATCACCGGACTTTTGACCAAGACGGAATTGGAGCATCGCTTAAAACGGATGCCTCGATACCAGCCCATCGCCATCAATAGCCTAGAAGATAAACAGAAAGTGTTAAAGTTGGTGGAGAAGAAGAACGATTAGTTACCCTACGAACTACGAAAGGTACGAATATACGAAAAATATGTAAGGGGTAGTGATTAGTTACCCTACGAACTACCTGCCTACCAGCAGGCAGGCGAAAGGTACGAATATACGAAAAAATTTTATGAAGCGGGAGGACCTGGTTGAACCTGATCTTTGTTACAAAATAGTTGGCGCTGTATTTGAGGTCGGGTCAGAGTTGGGGCCTGGTCATAAAGAAGTTTATTATCAAAAAGCAGTGGCCTTAGCCTTTACAAAAAGAAAATTAAGCTTTCAAGAACAAGTGCCTATAAATGTGAGATTTGAGGGAACGGTAGTCGGACGGCAATTTTTGGATTTTGTAGTGGATGGCAGAGTCGTTGTTGAGTTAAAAAGAGGAGACCATTTTGCCTCAAGTAATATAAAGCAAATTTTTGGTTACTTAAAAGCTACTGGGCTACAACTTGGAATTTTAGTGAATTTTACTAGCAGAGGGGTAAAATATAGAAGAATAGTTAACACCTATTAGTATTTAGTAGGACTAGTAAGTTTAGTATATTCGTAATATTAGTATTTAGTAGGTATAGTAAGTTTAGTATATTCGTAATATTAGTATTTAGTAGGTATAGTAAGTTTAGTAAATGTTGGGTTATGCTTGTACATATAAAAGAGTTATTTCCGGAAAGGGGGAAGGATGTGGTTGGTCAGTTTGCCTACCCGGCTTTTAACACACAAAATTTAGAAACCAGTCTAGGCATAATTAAAGCAGCAGAAGAGCTGGGTCTGCCGGTGATCATGGACGTGTCCGAAGGGGCGATTCATTATGCTGGACTATCTGTGATTTATGAACTTATGGTGAGTGTGGCGCAAAATGCCAAAGTTCCTGTGGCTTTGCATATGGATCACGGCAAAGATATAGAGCAGCTAAAGCGCGGCATAGAACTTGGTTTTTCTAGCGTGATGATTGACCACTCGTTAGATGACTTAAGTGACAACGTACGCGCTACTAAGTCTTTAGTTGAGTTTGCACACGAGCATGGCGCTTGGGTACAGGGCGAGGTCGGAAGAATCCGCGGTAGCGAAGACTGGATAGATGTATCTGGTAGTGACGAGCTTCTAACTTCTCCTGAAGACGCGCTTACTTACTGGAGCCAGACCGGCGTTGACACTCTGGCTTGTGCTTTTGGGACTATCCATGGGGTAGTCAAAATTCGTGGCGGAGCCATACCACATGTTGATCTACCTCGCATCGCCAGAGTGTATAAGGCTGTTCAAGTTCCTCTAGTTTTGCATGGGGCTAGTGGCTTGGACGACAATATCATCCACACAGCCATAGAAAACGGAGTTGCTATAATAAACATAGACACGGAATTGCGCATAGCTTTCAGCGACTCCTTAAGGCAGTCTATGAGTAACCAGCCTCAAGAAGTGGACCCAAGAAAGCTTATGGGCCCCGTGATTGTCGCGGTGGCTGAAGCGGCGAAGAAAAAACTTAGGCAATTTAAAACCCGAAACATTTTCCCAAAGTGATCATATGGCGTACCTGGCAACTGTTGGTGTGTATAATCTTGGCTTCAGGTTTCGTTTATATCTATTTTTAGTTTTCGGCATACTGGCGTTTGGTTCAGTGATGTACTGGCGCATGCAGCTAATGCTAGCAAGCGAGTATGTAGAATTTCCAATCCATAAATCAGTCGTTACCAGAGTCAACCTTGATCCTGAAAATATAAATCAAATAAACCCATATGAATAACGCAAAAAAAGTCCGCATCGCCATAAACGGATTTGGCCGCATTGGCAGACAGGCATTCAAACTTTTTTTACAAAAAAAGAACGCGGAGGTGGTGGCGATCAATGATCTAACCGAGCCTGCGGTTTTGGCACATCTACTTGAGTATGATTCCAATTACGGAAAATTTGACCGCGATATAAGTGCGGATCCAAAGCACCTTTTCGTAGGTCGTCAGAAGATTCCGGTATTTGCTGAAAAAGATCCATCTCTCTTGCCTTGGAAAAAATTGCGAGTCGATGTGGTTGTGGAGTCAACTGGTCGGTTCACGGATAGCGTGTCTTCCGGAGCGCATCTGAAAGCGGGCGCAAGAAGGGTTGTGATTTCAGCGCCGGCGAAAGATGAAGGCCAAACCCCAACTATAGTTTTAGGGGTAAACCAAGGCGACTATGATGGGCAGAAGATTATCAGTAACGCGTCGTGTACAACGAACTGCATAACTCCAGTAATAGCAGTGCTGCATGAGAAATTTGGTATAGAAAAAGCTTTCATGACTACGGTGCACAGTTACACCGCAGAACAAAATTTAGTCGACGGTCCGCCACCGGGAGGCAAGGCCAATGATTTGCGGCGAGCCAGGGCCGCGGCTGTTAACATTATACCTACATCAACCGGTGCTGCTATCTCCACCACCAGGGTTCTGCCGGAACTTGTTTCAAAGTTTGACGGCTTTGCCATAAGGGTGCCGACCCCGGTTGGTAGTTTGTCCGACTTTACTATGTTGTTTAAACAAGATGTAACGGCTGAGCAGGTTAATTCCGCCTTGTCGCAGGCTGCAAAAAATGCTCGCTTTAAAGGTATTTTGGCAGTTTCCTCTCTACCTTTAGTTTCAACCGATATAGTGGGCGATCCGCATTCTGCCATCGTGGATCTGTCGCTGACCAAGGTGGTTGGCGGCAACTTGGTTAAGGTGGTGGCCTGGTATGATAACGAATTCGGGTACAGTAACCGATTAGTTGAGCAGGTGTTGTTGGTTGGGCAGAAGTAACATATACAAAACTTATACACTGCTTTAGGGATTTTCAAAAACTTTATCTTGATTTTTAAAACCAACCATGTAGGTCTTGCTTATTATAAATTATCCGAAAGATGAAATACATTTCCAAAGTGAGTCTGGCAAAGAAAAGGGTGCTTTTGCGTGCATGTCTGGATACGCCAAGGGATCCGGTTTCGAAAAAAATTGTAGACGACTTTCGATTGAGGTCCTCGCTGCCTACAATAAAATTACTCCTTGAACAAGGTTGTGGGGTTATAGTTTGTGGAAAATTGGGCCGTCCGCAGGGAAAAAAACAGGAGGACCTATCCATACAGCAGGTCGCTCAAAAATTGGCAGAGCTGCTTGGTATGGAGTATGCGGAGAGTAACTCGCGAGCTTCAGCGAGCAATGGTTCGACGCTTGTATTTTATACTGGTGATTTAAAGAGCGAAAAGAGCAGGGTGGTTTTACAATCGGTGGGGGAGGGGCAAGTGTGCGTTTTGGAAAATTTGGAATTCTACCAGGAGGAGCTGGAAAACAATACTAAATTTGCCAAGGACCTGGCTAGTATCGCAGAAGCATTTGTGAATGACGATTTTGCCAAATGCCACCACCCAACTGCTTCTACTGTTGGTGTGGCCGAGTTTTTACCCTCTTATGCTGGTTTACAGTTGGAAAAAGAGATACTAGGGCTCAACCAGGTTATGGGTAAGCCAAGTTCGCCGTTTATACTAATGATGGGTGGAATAAAGATATCTGACAAAGCAAAGACTCTAAGCGTTTTAGGGCGCAAGGCCGATTATATTTTGCTCGCAGGTGGCCTGGCTAATTTATTTTTCAAGGCTAAGGGATACGAGGTTGGTCAATCTAAAGTGGAAACAGAACAGCAACAACTAGCATGGCAGATGTTACAAAATTTTAAAGAGCGCTTGGAGTTGCCCCAAGATGTGGTAGTTGCTAAATCCGACCAGCTGAAAGACACCATAAGGGTTTGCGCACCTCATGAAGTAAGCGCGGAAGAGCAGATTCTAGACATAGGCCCAAAAACCATGCTTCGTTTTGCTAGCTTACTTAAAACCGCGTCTACTATAGTCTGGAATGGGCCTTTAGGGTATTTTGAAGTAAAGCCTTTCCATCATGGCACCTTAGCACTTGCTAAAGTGGTGGGCGGCCGAGCTCAAGGCAAAGCCTTTGCAGTTGCTGGGGGTGGTGAAACCGTTGATGCTGTAAGGTTAGCAGGCCAGGAGCAGATGTTGGATTTACTTTCGACTGGTGGCGGTGCGATGCTAGAATACTTATCAGGTGAGATTTTGCCGGGCGTGAAGGCGTTGCAGGACAACAAGCTGTCGTGATAAGCGTTCTATAGAGTCTATCCCAAAGAGGTAAGGTTGGCCAGATGTTGGGATCTGTGACCTCTTCTTTTCTTTGTGAAAGGATGTAGCCGATGTAAGTATTTTTCAATTATTAATTATTTTATAACAATGCCAAAGATCACAAAAGTTTTTGCAAGAGAGATATTAGATAGTAGGGGTAAGCCGACTTTAGAGACAACTGTTTGGGCAGGCGGTGTGTTTGCATCTGCCAGTGTGCCATCTGGGGCCTCAACAGGTAGTCACGAAGCACTTGAGCTGAGGGATCAGGACAAGAAACGGTATGGTGGACTTGGGGTGCTGAAGGCGTGTGCTAATGTAAACAAAGCCCTTGCCCGGGTGGTTGTGGGAGAAAATCCTTTTTTGCAAGAAAAAATTGATAGAAAAATGTTACAGCTGGATGGTACAGATCAGAAGAGTAAACTTG
Source organism: uncultured Candidatus Saccharibacteria bacterium (assembly GCA_964470855.1). Classification (GTDB taxonomy): domain Bacteria; phylum Patescibacteriota; class Doudnabacteria; order UBA920; family UBA920; genus CAYYEK01. The sequence goes on along the minus strand of CAYYEK010000003.1, from coordinate 8,685 downwards.
GGGCAAATGCTATTCTGTCTGTATCTTTAGCTGCGTCCCGCTTGGCCGCAAAGCTAAAAAAACAAGAATTATATGCTTATCTGGCTGGACTGTATGGCTACACGACTCCTCGGAGAGTGCCAACTCCATTGTTCAATGTGATCAATGGAGGAGTGCACGCGGATTCAGGGTTGGAGATACAGGAATTTTTTCTCATACCGCAAAAGGGTAAGTTTAAAGACAAGCTGCGAATGGGCGCTGAAGTGTACTACGTTTTAAAAAAACTATTAAGTCAGGCTAATTTTGCAACCAGTGTGGGGGATGAAGGCGGGTTCGCACCGCGGTTGGGGCAAAACGAAGCCGCTTTCCAGGTTTTAGAAAAGGCGGTTGCCGAAACTGGTTACAAGCTAGGCAGAGATTTTGCTTTAGGGATCGATGCTGCTTCAAGCGAGTTTTTTGATCGCGCAACTGCTTCCTATGTTATAGCCAAAAAAAAGTTGACTTCAGACGAGCTTTTGAGTATGTATAAAAATTGGTGCTCTAAGTACGGTCTTGCGATCATAGAAGACGGTATGGCGGAAGATGACTTAGCTGGTTGGAAAAGCATTACTAAAGAGCTTGGAAAAAAAACCGTGTTGGTTGGTGATGACTTTTTCGTGACCAATGCCGCGCGTCTAGCTATGGGCATAAAAGAAAAAGCAGCTAATGCCATTTTGATTAAGGTAAACCAGATAGGCACCTTAACCGAAACTTTGGAGGCAGTTCGGTTAGCTCAGCGCTCCAAATACAAAGTGGTTGTGTCGCATCGTAGTGGCGAAACTAACGATGATTATATTGCTGACTTGGCAGTAGCGGTGGGTGCGGATTATGCCAAGATGGGCAGCCTGTCTCGGGGTGAGAGGTTGGCTAAGTACAACAGACTTTTGTGGATAGAAGAAAATTTGAAAAGCAGATAGCCATCTATGTTGCAAGTAAAAAAGTACAATCGCGCCGCGTTGGTAGTGTTGGACGGGTTTGGCGTAGCTACTCCCTCAAGGGGTAATGCTATAAGCTTGGCCGGTACTCCAGTTTTTGACAACCTGGTTAGGCACTATCCTTCCACTACTTTACAGGCTTCCGGTCCGTTGGTTGGGTTGCCTTGGGGAGAGATGGGGAATAGCGAGGTGGGACATCTGAATTTGGGAGCCGGGCGCATAGTTGGCCAAGACCTGCCTAGGATTAACAACAGTATCCACAACGGTTCGTTTTTTACAAACGCGGCTTTTTTAGGTGCAGCATCACATGCCGTGAAAAATAATTCCGCCTTACATCTAATGGGATTGGCCAGCAAAGGCGGGGTACATTCCTCTATAGATCATCTATATGCGCTTTTAGCTTTTGCTAACCAGCAAGGCGTACCAAGGGTTATTGTGCATTTCTTTTGCGATGGCCGTGATACTGCCGAGCGGGTGGCTTTAGACGACCTGAAAACCTTAAGAGCCAAGATCGGCTCTCAAGATCAAGTACAGATCGCAACAGTGATGGGGAGGTTCTATGCTATGGATCGTGGTGGGCACTGGCAGCAGACTGAGCAGGCCTTCCGCGCCATTGCAGACGGAGAAGGGGTGAATTATGGTTTATCCGCAGAAGAGCTTTTGGAAACTAGCTATTCAAGGGGTATATATGATGAAATGGTAGAACCAGGGGTGGTAAGTCTAGAAGGGCCGGCTAAGCCGTTAGCCAGGGTGCAGGATAATGACGCGATTATTTTTTACAACTTTCGTTCTGACCGAGCGTTGCAGCTAACCCAAGCGTTTGTGGAGCCGGATCAGACCCCGCTTAAAGGAAGGATCCGTAGCATAAATAATCTGTATTTCTGTACTATGACCGAGTACCGCCAGGTCTTGCCGGTACAAGTAGCCTTTGCTTCAGAAGAGTTGTCCGATAACTTGTCCGAATACTTAGCCAAACTTGGTTTATCGCAATTCCACGCCGCGGAAAGCGAGAAATATGCTCATGTGACTTCATTTTTTAACTGCGGTAGAAACGAACCGTTCCCTTTAGAGGATCGGATGATTGTGAAAAGTCCGGCGGATAATGCCAAAAACTATCAGGATAGTCCGCAGATGGCAGCCTATGAATTAACCTCTGTGGTAACTGAAAAAATAGTCAGTTCAGGGGTAAATTTTATCCTGGCCAACTACGCAAATGGGGACATGGTTGGCCATACTGGCAATCTCAATGCCTGTTTAGCTGCTGTGAGAGTATTGGATGATTGTATAGGTAAGGTGGCTCAAGCGGCACTGCAAGCTGATGTGCCGCTTTTTATCACGGCCGACCATGGGAACATAGAGCAGACACTGAACCCTCGTACCGGTAGCATAGACAAGGACCATACCACCAACCCGGTTCCTCTTATAATTGTATGCAACGAATTGAAAGATAAAGTACGGCCACGTCCCACTTATCACAATTTGTCCAGTGTCGTACCGCAGGGAGTGATTAGTGATGTAGCACCAACTATCTTAGCGTTGCTGGGCTTGGAAAAACCAGCAGCAATGACTGGGATTAACCTTTTAGAAGTACTCTAATGCCAGGCCTAGAATGGACAATGAAGCCGCAGGCAGACGAGTCGGTCTTAAAAAGCTATGCTCATCTACCCTTTCTTCAAGCTCTGCTCTTGTGGCAAAGAGGGGTTGGGCCGGAAACAGCTGGGGATTTTTTATCTCCAGCATACGAGAAGCTGTTTAGTCCGTTTAGTTTTAGTCAGATGGAGCAGGCAGTTGAACGGATTTGGCGCGCAGTCCTGCTGGACGAACAAATTTTGATCTATGCGGATTACGATGCTGATGCGGTGACGGCTTGTAGTGTATTGCTTAGAACATTTGAGTATCTGGGGGTGGGGGCAAAGACTTACATCCCTGATCGGTTCAGCGAAGGGTATGGTTTAAACGTGGCTGCTTTTGAGCAGTTTGCGCGAGAGGGTGTAGGTTTGGTAGTGACCGTGGATTGTGGTATCAATGCACGGGTAGAGGCAACTAGGTCAAAGGAGTTGGGCATAGACTTGATAATAACAGACCACCACGAACTTATAGGTGACTTGCCGGAAGCTTTAGCGATCATAAACCCGAAAGTGCCGGACTCCGGATATCCGGATGATCAGATTACCGGGGTGGGGGTGGCTTATAAACTGGCGGCCGCGTTATTGTCCGATCACGAAAGAGTGAAGGCGAGTAGAACAAAAAGATTAGGGAAGTCGGATGTGGTGGCAGGCTGGGATAAGTGGCTTTTGGACCTAGTCGCCATAGGTACAGTTGCCGACTGCCATAGCCTACTCGGTGAGAATCGCATCCTGGTTCACTATGGGTTGCAGGTTTTAGCAAAAACAAAATGGCCTGGTTTGGGTGAAATATTAAATACAGCCAGGGTGGATCGGGATTCTTTAAGCGTGTATACTTTGGGTTTCGTGCTCGCCCCTAGGATAAACGCTGCTGGCCGATTGGAGCATGCAAATATAGCCAAAGATGCGTTAGGGGCCAAGGATCAAGAGGAGGCCTTGAAGTTGGCTGCTCTACTTGAGCAGATCAATACCAGAAGGCAGGAGGCGAGTTTGAGGATGATTACCGAAGCTCGCGATCAGGCAGCAGTTGATCCAAAACAGAAAGTTTTGGTTTTGGCAAGTTCTGATTGGCATCGCGGGTTGGTTGGCATAGTAGCTGGTCGACTTGCCACGGAGATGGGTAAGCCTGTGATTGTCTTGGAAGAAAAAGACGGTTTGGCTACAGGCTCTGCCAGATCTTACGGAGAGTTTGATATTTTAGCGGCTCTTACGGCGGCAAGCGAGTTTTTGGTAAAATATGGAGGACATAAACAAGCAGCAGGATTGACTTTAAAAACCGAACACTTAGATTCTTTCCGGGTCAAAATCAACGAGTACGCAAGTCTACTATCTGATGACGGTCTAAGGCCACCGTCGTTACAGATAGACGCGCTATTGGATCCGTCGGAGGTGAATTTGGACACGTTTGATCTTGTCTCGGAATTGGAGCCTTTCGGCGCGGGCAATCCGTTACCAGTGTTTTTGGTAAACAATTTGGTGATAGACGGATGGAAAAAAGTCGGCGCAGAACAGAGTCATCTGCAGTTGATTTTTAGATCTGTGCACGGCGTAGTTAGTGGAATTGGTTTTCAGAAAGGATTTTGGACCGAGAGTTTTTCCTTAGGAGACCAAGTTCAGGTAGTGGCGGAATTGATGGCAGATACCTGGAATGGGGTGCGCAGGATGAAGTTGCGGATAATTGATATGAAGAAAATTACCCATATATGAAACTTGTTATAAACACGGATGGAGGAGCCAGAGGTAACCCTGGGCCGGCAGGCATAGGGGTCGTCATTGCAGACGAGTCTGGTGGGGTGATCTATCAACATGGGGATGCTATAGGTATAGCCACCAATAATGTCGCAGAGTACTCCGCCTTAGTTAAAGCTTTAGAGGTTGCAAGAGACCTGGGTGGCAAAGAAGTGCTGGTGCGCATGGATAGCGAGCTCATAGTAAGGCAGATGAACGGACAATACAAAATAAAAGAACCGACCTTACAGCAACTGGCCGGCAGAGTACTGGTTTTGGCAAAGGTTTTTCAAAAAATTAGCTTTACTCATATTCCTAGAAGCCAAAATTCCCTTGCGGATAAGTTGGTCAATCTTGCCTTGGACGCCAAGATTTAGGGAAGGATGTCCAAAGAGACAAGTTGGTCTTCTTTTTGGTAAACCAACCACTGTTTTTGGTTTTGGATAAAGTTGACCTTGCCGTTATCTAAGATGTAGCGGTTTTGTCCTCCTTCTGAGCGGATTTCTACCGCTATGAGCTCAAGGTCGGTAGAGAAAAAAACATATTGCAGATCTTTCTTGAAAAAGGCGGAGCGGATGTTGTCTTGAGATCTGGAGATGATATGGGCACGGTTAGCTTCACTCTCGTACCACCAGAGCTCGCCTGGTTTGGTGTATACCAGTGTGCCGCCGTTAGTGTTAACTAAAATGACCGAGTCCGCTATTTTTTCTAAGGTGGACCCGACTCGGTAGAGGATGTCGGAAGATTTGAGAAAGACCGCACGACTCGTGTCCATAAAAATTTCAGGGCTAGACAAGTCCTTTAAGTTTCCAAGAAGTAATTGAGGTGCGGTTATATTTCCTGCAAGTAGCTTGGCGTGGTACAGGTTATGAGTAGCTTCTTCCTTACTTAAGTAATAGATATCTTCATCAAAAATTTGAAAGCTTATGACATTGTCCAGCACCAAAGCGGGGTTGGCTTGTTTGAGATTGGCTTCCGCAGGTAATGCATACAGCTTGTTATCGCTAAGATAGTATAGTTTCTGTCCAGAGAGGGTGAGTTTAGCGTTAAAAGCATTTTGTGGAAGAGGGGCGCTGCCCCAGGAATCAGGCCAGGAAGTAGGGTCGTCGTTTGCGATAATAATTCCTTCAGCATGTCGGATCACCAGCAGATTTTCTCCATCGTTATGCAGTAGCTCTAGTCCTATCACGGGAAGAGTGAAAGATTTTTCATTTTTACCCTCTATAGTTGAGCCTAGCAGCGTCCTGCCGTCCTGGCTTAAAGACCAGTAACTGTCGTTTAGCAGTGTATATGTTTTAATTCCTGACCTAAGAGTTTGGGGTTGGCTGTCTTTGAGTAAGATTTGTTTTTCCGGTTCCGGGTTGGCGTGGGTCACTTTACCTGGCAGGACTGTTAGTGTTTTATTCCAAGTCCGATACCCCTCTTTTGTAAGCTTCAGATCGTAGCTTCCAGCCGTTAAAAATCTAAGGGCTGTTGGTGTGGGCTCGGCTTTTTCTTCGCCGTTTATGTGCACTTTGACGCTTCTGGGGTCGGTTGTTACGGAAATAATCCCTGTTTCCGCGGCTTTTTTTGCTGTTAAGTTGGGTAATTTGCCCAAGACATACAAAATGAGTGTGGGTGCGGCCACCAGAAAAAACAAAAAACCTGCGATCAGCAATCCATACCGTGCTTTTTTTGTCATAGATTTAATTTTAGCTTAAAATCATAGCTTTTTCCAATCTTGATTTTCTGTTATACTTGTAGCTCTGACATTCAGAGTTTTCCAAAATGCCGATTTTCCTTTGAAATATGAGAAAATTTTTTGAAAATAAACTGGGTATAGACCTTGGAACCGCCAATACTTTGGTATTTTTACCTAACCGGGGGATCGTGATAAATGAGCCCACAGTTGTGGCCATCACTTTGGACGATAATCGTGTGCTTGCAGTAGGTCAGGAAGCAAAAGAAATGCTAGGCCGTACCCCAGAGACCATAGTGGCAAGACGGCCTATGCGGGACGGAGTTATAGCAGACTACCGAGTGACCGAGGCTATGCTCCGATATTTTATAAATAAAGCCCTGGGTGGTTTTCGTTTAATCCGGCCTGAAGTAATGATCTCTGTGCCAGGTGGTATAACTTCCACGGAACGTCGGGCGGTTATGGATGCTGCTAGAACCGCGGGTGCAAGACAAGCCTTTGTGATCAAAGAAACTATTGCTGCTGCCATAGGAGCTGGTATACCTATTGGTTCTGCTGCAGGGAATTTGATCATAGATATAGGTGGCGGGACTACAGATGTAGCAGTTTTATCACTGGGCGGTATAGTTACCTCTACTTCAGTTCGGGTGGCTGGTAACAAGCTCGATCAAAGCATAGCTGACTATGTTAGAAGGAAACATAACTTGGCAATCGGTGAGAGGAGCGCAGAAGAGGCGAAAATTGCTATTGGTAGTGCTTTACGGATGCCTGAGGAAGACACGATTCAAACAAAAGGCAGAGATTCTATCACAGGTTTACCAAGGACGATCTCAGTTTCTACTAACGAGATAGTAGATTCCATACAAGAAGATCTAAAAGAAATGGTGATGGCAGTCAAGCAGGTTTTGCAGGATACTCCTCCAGAGCTGGTGGCTGATATTATAGACAAGGGTATGGTGCTAACAGGCGGTACCGCACAGCTGCGCAATCTTGATACCTATATCAGCCAAGCTATAGGAGTGCCTTGTTTTGTGGCAGAAGACCCGCTGTTGTGTGTAGCAAAAGGTACGGGCATTGCGCTTGATAACCTAGACATCTATAAACGCAGCATTTTGAGCGTAAAGTAAGGCCTGTAGAACAGTAGTAGAAATTGTAAAAGTTGTATAGTAGTAGAAGTAGTAATTTGTAAAAGAAGCAGAATAATAATAAACGAGTTAAAAAGTTAACGTGTTAACGAGTTGAAAGTTTTTTAAAAGTTTAAAGTTTGTATGCCACATTTGACATTTGACCATTAACATTTAACAGAAAACAGTCAATAGTCGTTAGTCGCGAGTCAGCTAGTTGATACCTAAAAAATAAAACAGAAACTCTAAATACTAATTTCTAATTTAGAAACAATTTCAAATATAAAATTTTCCAAAAAGTGAGAAGTTTACAGTTGTGCGAAAGGGCGACAATTGACAATTAACCATTGACTTTTTCCGCCAGTCCTAGAGGCATGGCTGGCTAGCCATTGGTGGACATTCTTGCTTAGGGAGTTATGCTAATAGAGTAAATAAATTTGTTAGATTTATGCCCGAGTACGCTCAAACTTCAGATGAGACATTCAAACAGGTGTTAGAACAAAAATTGAGAGAATTGGCCCCAAACTCTCACTTGGCTAGCAGGATATACATAAGAGTGAATGTTGAAGGTGTAGGAGCTTGGGGGGGGTGATAGTAAGAACTATGGGTAGGCTTGAACTTGAACAGTATTCCGATTCCGCACTTCCTTGGAGGGTGATTTTAAGTGGGAAAGTAGATTTAGATAGTTTGGAAGTGTTAAGCTGGGAAAGTTGATGGTGATTTTTATACCGAGTGTGGTATAATGTAGGCAGGTAAAAATAATTTGAAACAAAAATGCACGAAACCACAAGAAAGTCTTTTTATATATTTTTGACAGCGGTTTTAGGAGTGCTTCTGTTTTTAACCATTCAGCGCTCTGCTTTTTTGTTAGTGTATCTTTTAGGCACGGAAGTCAATCCTGTGTTAACAAGTTCACTTGAGGTTTTAACAGGAGCTTTAGCCATCACTTTGGGTGGGTGGTATGGTGTATGGCTAGGCCTTTTATGGTACCGGGCTATCTACGAGGAAGGTACTTCCAAGAGCATCTGGGCTGCGGTGAGAGGATATGCTGGGGGCTCAAAAGATAAACAAGAAGGGGAGTGGGAGATAGATGACCTGGTGGCTTTGGAGAGCATAGATCCGAAAACTAAAAAACCAACTGTAGAGTACATAGAAGCAGGGGCGGTCAAGTGGAAAGGCCGCGCTCCTCAAGTGTTGTCGGAAAATCCGGATGGGGTAGCGGTGAAGAAAAAAGCTCATAGAAGGCTGCCTTCTGCAAAACGAACCTTGCCAAAACGATCTATCACCTAAAACTAACGCGTATGTTCCGAAAATATTCGGAACAAAATATCAACCCAACCAATTTAGAGCTTCGTGGTTCTAGAATTGATTACCACACATGTAGTAAATGTCTAGGAACGGGTCTAGTAAAAGGCGCGAGAGAGTGTAAGATTTGTGGAGGGTTGGGCGGTTGGTATAATGTCTACAGCGAGAAGGAGAATGGAGAGCGCTTTGAGTACAGTATCCCAGTAGTTGCATATAATAAAACAATAGGGGGTAGGAGGTAAATCTGACTTATTTTGGTCAGTTTTTTGTTG
>CAYYEK010000002.1:0-30040 GCA_964470855.1 uncultured Candidatus Saccharibacteria bacterium | reverse complement strand
GAGAAAGGGTGTGTAAGTGGCAAGTGAACAGACGAAAGCCAGTAGAAAGCAACAAACATTTAACAGAAAGTAGTAGAGTGGTAAAGTAGTAGAGTGGTAGAGTAGTAAAGTAGCTTGCCCCTGCTTTGCCGGCCCGCTTCGCAAGAGCTTGTCGAGGCGAGAAGGCAGGCGTTCGTAGTCCCGACTTATAGGGACGAAGGCAGGTAGAGTAAGATATGGGGCGAGCTTTACTTGTTCTCTGAATCCAGCAACAGACGGAGAAGGACGTAGCCGCCTGGTCATGAAGAGGGTAGGGTCGGTGCGGCAGTAAAAAAACAGTAAGCCGAAAGGAGGTCTGTAAAAAAATAACAAAACCACCTCTTTCGCACATCAAGGTGGCTTTTGTTGTTGTGGCTACTTTTTAGCTGGTTTGGAAACTTCCATTAGTTTTTTCATAGACGCCCCTTGCTCTTCTAAGTACTGGATTTGTAGTGTATTTAGGTTGCCTGTTTCCAAGGCTTGAGTAATCGAACTGTAGTACTCTTCTAGAGTTTTTATTTCTAGGTCTTGGGTGTAGTCTATGGAAAATGCCATAAGCCGGACTTGATTGGTCTGCCGGTCCACACTTAGCAGTCCGTGACGCACGACCAGTTCTTTTGCGTCATTTTCCGTAACCCAGGCATGGGCTTTAGAGTAGTCTATGACAGATATGAGGGTGTCGTGGCCTGGTAGGATTTGTAGTTGACCATCTTCAGTAGCTATATCTAAACGCGCCAAAGTGGTTTGGAGAAAAAACCCTTCCGGTGAAGTAGCAGTAAAGTTGAATGTTTCAGGCGGCATTTTGTTCGTGTCTTTTGATAACTTCTTCTATAGTTCCTGCCATATAGAAATGCTGCTCGGGCACCTCGTCAAGTTCACCTGCAAGTATCTTGGCAAAGCCTTTGACAGTGTCGCTTCTTTTGACATAGGCGCCGGGTATCCCGGTGAAGTTTTGGGCCACAAAAAAGCTTTGAGTCAGAAATCTTTGGACTTTTCTGGCTCGAGCCACTAACAATTTATCTTCTTCGGATAATTCGTCCACGCCTAAGATGGCGATGATGTCTTGCAGTTCTTTATAGCGTTGCAGGGTTTGTTGAACTTTGGTGGCCGTCTGGTAGTGTTCCTGTCCTACGGTGTCTTCTTTAAGCGCGGTGGAGGTGGAGTCAAGCGGGTCAACTGCAGGATATAGTCCTGCGGAGGCAAGCTTTCTGGAAAGCACAACCGTAGCATCAAGATGGGAGAAGGTGGTGGCTGGAGCAGGGTCGGTTAAGTCATCTGCCGGAACATACACTGCTTGGATGGAAGTGATGGAGCCTTTGGTGGTGGTAGTGATCCGTTCTTGCAGGGCTGCCATTTCTGTGGCTAGTGTAGGCTGGTATCCGACCGCGGATGGTAGCCGGCCCATAAGGGCGGAGACTTCACTGCCGGCTTGGGTGAAGCGAAAGATGTTGTCTACAAATACTAAGATGTCTCTGCCTTCGTCTCGGAAATGTTCAGCCATAGTGAGCCCTGTGAAGCCGATGCGTAGACGAGAGCCTGGCGGTTCATTCATCTGCCCGAAAACCATAGCCACCTTGTCTTGCACGCCAGAATCGCGCATTTCCCGGATAAGGTCATTGCCTTCCCGTGAGCGTTCGCCAACTCCGACGAAAACTGAGTAACCGCCGTGAGCTTGGGCGACATTGTTGATGAGTTCTTGGATAACTACGGTTTTGCCAACGCCGGCTCCGCCAAAAAGCGCGATCTTTCCGCCTTTGACAAAAGGTACTAGTAAGTCAATTATTTTTATACCGGTTTCAAAGATTTCTACATCGTTTTTTTGTTGTCCCAGATCTGGAGAAGACGCGTGGATGGATTTTCTTAAGACACTTTCAGACAAGGGAGGTCCGTAGTCAATGACATCACCGGTGACGTTGAAAACCCTGCCCAACACACTTTCACCCACTGGAACTGTGATGGGGGAGCCGGTATCACGCACGGTCATACCACAGGCTAGTCCTTCGGTTGCTGACATGGCTATGGTTCGAACCGTGTGTTCGTCTAGGTGGCTCTGTACTTCCAAAGTCAGTGGTTGGTTGTTGTGGGTTAGCCTGAGCGCGGAGTATTTGCGGGGTACATGGTTTTCAAAAAGTACATCCACCACCACTCCTGAAATGCGAGAGATAACGCCTTGAGGTTGTTCTGCTTCTGACATATGCAAATATTTGGTTAGATAATGAAAAGTGGAAAAATTAGTTGGTTGCTTCCACGGCTGAAGCCAGCTCAGAAACTTGTTGGGTTATGCCAGCTTGTCTGATTTTGTTATATTCTAAAGTTAACAAAGATAGTAGGTCGGTTGCGGAATCCGTGGCTTTTTTCATAGCTACCATGCGACTAGAATACTCTGCTGCTTTGAGCTCGTAAAAACTTTGGGTAAACAAGCACTGGATGATCTGGAAAGCCAAGGAGGAGGTGACCCGTTCAGCTGTCGGTTCCAGCAGTGGCGGTAAAGATAGCGTTGGGGCTTCGGATTTGGGATCTATCCAAGAGAGGTGCGACTTGACCATAGAGGTTTCAAAAGGCAGGTAAGTTTTGAGGGTGGGGTGGTTTACAAACGGGCTGACATAATGCGGGGAAACCAGTGAGATTTTGCTTGCCTGACCGTTATGCCATAGGCTCAGGATATCGTTGATAATTTTTAAAGCTTTAAGCGGTGTCAGGTCTTCGCCTATCCCGGCAAAGGTCAGTACTGGTTTGATGCCACGACTTCGTGCCGCATCGGTGCCTTTTCTGCCAATGGTTACGAGCAGCCGTTCCGTGTTGGGAGCATTTTTCCACTCTCGGCTGTCAAAAAGATGCTTGATTAGTTTTTGATTCAGGCTACCACAGAGGCCTTTGTCAGAAGTGACTAAGACAAAGGCGTGGACGCGATCTTGGCATACCGGAGTCTGGAAAGGGAGACTGTCGTTGTTCTCGCCTAGGAGCGCTAAAGTGCCCAACAGAGAACTGGCGTATTGTCTAGTGGCTATGGCTTTGCGGACAAAGCCTTTCATCTTGCTTGCTGCCACTAACTGCAAACTGGCCGCGATTTTTCTGGTGTCTCCAGTGGCGGTTATGCGATCTTTGATTTCAGAAGGATTAGCCATTGCGGAATTATTTAAGCGTTAGCTGATGCTAGAAAATTTTTCAGGGATGCTTCAAGCTCTGCGGTCATCTCTGGGGTGTTGGTGATCTGTTGTATTTCTTTTTGGAGATCTGTTTTGGCTTGGTTTAGTAGCCGTGTTGATTCTTCGGCCACGCGATTGACCGGTAACTGGTCAAAGTATCCATTTGTGGCAGCGTAAAGCAAGAGCACTTCTTCCCATAACCCGAGCGGGGAACCAGCTTTTTGTTTTAATACTTCTGTTAGCCTTTCTCCTCGAGAAAGTTGCTTTTTTGATTCTTCGTCTAGCTCGGAGGCGAATTGCGCGAAGGCCGCGAGGTCTGCGTATTGGGATAGGAAAAGCTTGGTGGGACCAGCTACCTTTTTCATGATTTTGGTTTGAGCGTTGCCTCCAACTCGAGACACGGAGATGCCGACATTGATGGCTGGGCGAATACCTTTATAAAAAAGCTTTGGTTCAAGAAAAATTTGGCCGTCTGTAATGGAAATAATGTTAGTGGGGATGTAGGCCGAAACATCTGCGGCTTGGGTCTCCACGATTGGCAGGGCAGTGATGCTTCCGCCACCTTTCTCCTGGGATAGGCGCGCTGCTCGCTCCAGCAAGCGGGAGTGAATGTAGAATACATCTCCTGGGTAGGCTTCCCGTCCCGGGGGTTTACGCAACAGCAGTGACAACTCTCGGTAGGCGACTGCGTGCTTAGAAAGATCGTCGTATACTACGAGCACATCTTTGCCTTGTGCTAAGAAGTATTCAGCTATGGCACAGCCCGCATAAGGTGCAAGATACTGGAGCGCAGCTGATTGGCTGGAGGAGGCGGAAACCACTGTGGTGTAGCGAAGTGCCCCCGCGTCGCGCAGGGTTTTGATGACTTGCGCCAGTTTACCATCACGTTGGCCAATGGCAACATACACACAGACCATATCTTGCCCTTTTTGGTTGATGATCGTGTCAAGAGCGATGGTGGTTTTCCCGGTTTGACGGTCACCTATGATAAGCTCGCGTTGCCCTCTGCCTATGGGGATCAAGGCGTCAATAGCCAAGATGCCGGTTTGGAGAGGGGTGCTGACCGGCTGACGATCCATAACGCTGGGTGCTAACTGTTCCAGCTTCATTTGTTTTTCCGTGGGTACCGACCCTAGCCCGTCTAGACCATTGCCGAGTGGATCCACGACTCTGCCGAGGATCGCCTCACTTACGCCAATGCTGGCGACTTGTCCGGTGGCCACTACCGTGTTGCCAGGGCGAACCGACTCTCCACCCTCTAAGATCGCGGCGTAGACCAGGTTGGTTTCCAGTTGCAAGACTAGGCCTGTGGCATTGTTTTCTTGGACTTTAACCAGCTCTCCCAAAGAGACATTGGTCAGGTTTTGTATTACCACTATGCCATCTTTACTGGATACTATGAGGCCGCTGGAGTCTGCCCGAGTTTTGTTACGGATCTCTTCTTTTGCTTGGTCTACGGCGTTAATGATTCTGCCGGTTGCTGTATTACTCATAAGAAAAGGGTTGTTAGGATTGTTGTTTTAATTTATTCCACGCTTTTTTCACTTCACTGGCGACATCTTCCGGGTCAGTGTTTTTACTTCGTGCTTCTATCACCAGCTGCGTTACTTTTTCTAACAGCTTGTCTTCGATTGCCGCTTCTGCCTCCAGCCTTACCTGGTCGGCTTGCGATTTGGCCTGTTCTATGATTCGTTGTTTCTCGGCTTCCGCTTCTAACAGGAGTTTTTTTGAGTCTTCTTGAGCGCTTGTCCTGGCTTGTTCGATTTTTTCTTTCAAAAGTTTTTCCTGCTGCTCGGCCAGTTGTTCTTTCTCTTTAATCTTCCGCGCGAATTCTTCCTGCAGCACTTTAGACTGTTCCAGGTTTTGTTCAATAATTTTACGTCGACTTTCCAAGAATTTGATGAGCGGTTTGTAAACCCACTTGGCAAGCACAAAAACTATCACCCCAAAATTCAAGAGGTAAAATCCAAGCGCGGTCCAGTCCAGCCCAAGTTTTGCCAATCCTTCCATAAATTGCGTGTCTAAAGACTAAGCCGTGTAAGAACCGGCTGGTTAGATTACAAAAAGTATGATCAAGCTGACCACCAGTGCGTAGATGCCAGTGGATTCGCAGATAGCCATAGCTACGAACATTTTTGGTAGCATTTCATTGGCTGCTCCCGGGTTTCGTCCCATGGCTTCCATGGCCTTGCCTCCGACATATCCCTCACCGAGTGCCGGGCCGATAGCTCCTAGTCCCATAGAGATTGCTGCTGCGATAGCTTTGATTGCGACTTCTGTCATATGTTTGGTTTAACTTAATTTTAGTTGATATAAAATAAAATTTAGCGATTGTCGTTTATGCTGACAGTTTCCGGCAAAGGAACCGCTCTGACCATATCTGTGGCAAGTTCTTCCTCTGACTCAACAGCTGATTTGACCGAGCCTATGGTGCCAGAAATAAACTGGGTGGAGAGCATAGCAAAGACAAATGCTTGGATTGCTCCTGAAAATATACTGAGTACTAAAAATGGCACTGGAACCAGGGCTTGTGTATAGATGGAGAGCCCGCCTATTACTGTGATGATGAGTTCGCCGGCAAAGATATTGCCAAACAAACGGAATGATAAAGAAACTACTTTGGCAAATTCGCTAATGATATCCATAAATCCAAGTACGAGATCCAAGATAGCGTTACCGAACTCTCCGAAGCTTTTTGCGGTAAACAGTCCTTTGATCTTTATGAAGTTACCTATGTAACGTAGTGGTGAGATGCGGATCGCCAGCAGGTGGGCTGCTCCTAAGGTGATGAGAGCTAAGGCTAGGGGTGCTGCCAAGTGTGAGGTGGGAGTCCGGAGCACAGTTTGTCCGTTGAATAGGATTTGGCCCAGTACCGGTATGACGGTGAGTTGGTTGGCGAGAAAGATGAACAAAAGCATGCTCATCAGAAGAGGGAAAAACTTTTTCGCTTCGCGCGTCGATCCAAAAGCGTTTTCAAGTTGTCCCAAGAGGTACTCAGCGAGCATTTCTAAGACTAGCTGCAGTTTGGTGGGGACCAACGCAAATTTTGTTTTTGCGTACACACCGAGGAGTACAAAGATCAGCGTGATCAACGTCGCGCCTAGGTGAGAACTCGTAATGGGGATGGAGCCAAGAAAAAATAAAGCTTCCGGCGCCACGGAGACTGAAAATTCCATATGTTAGTTTTTATTGACAGTACCTTGAGGAGTCTTTTTGATAAATTTTTTATATAATAGGTATTGGCAAACCGGGTAGGAGAGCATGAGCAGTAAGATGGTGGCCAACGGTTTGGAGTCAAAAGTACGGTCGAGGAGCAAGCCACAGCCGACAAACAACACCACAGTAGCAAGCGTGGTTAGAAACACCGAGAGGCGGTCTTTTATATCGTATCCGAAAAAAGAAAACTTGCTCATAACGTTTTTTTATCAAATATTCTATCGGTCCAAAGTTTTTAGGAACAAATTTAAAGCAATAGCCGACTTGCAGCTGTTGCTTTAAGGTTGAGAAAAGTTATGCTTTTATTTAAGTTCCGGCTGGGTAAGATACCAGCTCAAGCCCTTACATTATCGCTTATTTGTAGTCCATTTGTCAAGTGGAGGGCAAATATTTTGGAAGGATTTTTGGCTCCGCTTTTCGGTATTAACGGTGAAGAGCTGGGTTGTTTGGGTCGAATTTGATTTCCGCTACCGAGCGAACCAGCCTGGCTTCGCCCCGCGTACGTAATCCGAGCATTAGAAATGTCAAAACTCCAACTCTACCTATGTACATGAGTACTATGAGTATAATTTTGCCAGCGTTTGTGAAAGCGAAATAGTTTCCAGTAGGGCCGACATTGAGCCCTTGTCCTGCATTAATGGCAGGACCGATGTTGCCTAAATTTGCAATAGAAGCAGCCATGGCCGTACCGAAGTCCAGGATTGCCAGAGAGCCATCCGGATTTTGTCCACTAGAGGAAAATACTAGAAGCAGTATTCCCCCTGCTAGAAAGATGAAGTAGTATAAAGCGACACTGGCAACAACAAGTCCTGCTTTTTTGACATCAAATATTGAGCCATCGACCGAAAATGATGATTCCTCAGTACCGTATACAAAATTTTGGATTTGCTGTTTTAGGAACTTGTAAGTGATGATAAATCGGGAAACTTTTGGTCCTCCGGCAGTTGAGCCAACCATGCCGCCTATAAGGAAACAGACAAATAATATGCCTAACGCACCTGCTGGCCAGCGCAAGAAGTCCCAGTTACCCAGTCCGGTTGTAGAGATGATGGTGGTCACATTAAAAAATGCGTACCTAAGGTTCTGCTCTAGTGATGGATAAAAGCGCTCTGTTTTTAAGATAAACGCTATCAGCCCAGAGGCAATGAAAATGATACCTAAGTAAGCTTGTAATTCTCTATTTTTCCATACCGATTTCCAACCTTTTCGGGTAAATATGGCCATATACCATAGACTAAAGTTCATACCAGCGAACATCATAAAAAAAGCAATGATCCATTCTGACACGGGATTGCGTAGACCTCCGGGAATTATCTGCCCTGTTTCTACAAGGGGTAAACCAGCGCTCTTGTCATAGGTGCTGAATCCGCCAGTTCCCATCACCGAGAAGGTATGGGTAAGGGAATCAAAAAAGTTGTCCGACCAAGATGGGTAGGGTATGTGGCGGAACATCTGGCCGGATATCAACAGGGCTAAAAGCAAGACCGAAGAAACCACCGCATAAGCTTTAAGGAAGTCTAAGCCCGACTGCCTAGCCTCGTCGTTGTTCTGGTAGGTAACTACATCTGGCGATTCGCTTTCCGAGTTTATGATAGCTTCGCGAGATGATTTAAAGGTTTTCCAGATGGTTACACCGAGGTAGGCCAGGCCCATGCCTCCCAACCAGTGCGTAAGTGCGCGAAAAAACAGAAAACTTCTTGGAAATATTTCTACTGAAGGTAAGATACTGGCGCCTGTAGTTGTAAAACCGGAAAGCGCTTCATATAGCCCGTTTATGTAGCGTGTCCAAAACCCCATCTGTATATCTGGAGCAGGTGCTCCCATGATGGTGAAGTAAGCAGCGGTAACACAAACGGAGATCAACCAAACAAATAGCACTATCCATGCCCCTCGCCGTAAAGAGATGACTGATTTAGGGGGGTCGAATTTTTGAATAACATATCCGCCAATAGCTAGTAGTCCTGAAATGATGCTAAAAAGCAAGGGCGTTAGTGGCTGCTCAGGAGGGTACCCATGAGGGGAGAAATAATAGTATAGGCTTAATGCAAAAGACGCTAAAAATCCGAGAGAGATAACAATTTGTAGTTGCAAGGCCGGTGCAAGTACACTTCTTAAGAATACCCGGAGCATGCCAAAATTTACTAGATACATTTTCATAGAATAAAAGTTAACCAAAAAATATACGGCCCGGTGGACACCCGGACTGTACGCAAAAATTTTGCCTGTTTTCCTGTAAAAGGTCAAGCCGAGTACGGACACTTTTACTTAAAACAAAACCTGCCCGTGTTTGTCTACAGGCAGGCTGTTGCTTATCTAGAGTTTAACTAAAAATTTTTAGCTAAGAAGCTATTTGCGTTTGGAAGGCAGGGTGGCTGACTTTTTTTTCGCACTTTTTTTGGAGGCGGCTTTTTTTACCACTGCTTTTTGAACTTTTTGAGTCACTTTTTTTGCCGAAGTAGCAGCTTCTTTGGCGATAGCGTTCCAGTGAGTTTTAAGCTCTCCTGCTAAAGCTACTAAGTCTTGAGGGTCTATCTTTTTAGCCTTTTTATACTGGGCCACAACTGCATCAACAGCCTGGTCGTAGACTTTTTTTGAGACTTGTTTGGCTTGCTTGAGTTCTTTGGCTACATCTTTTTGCGCTTTTTCTAGCCAGACAGCAAGCTGCTTTCTGGTTTGCTTGCCTTTTTTGGTAGCAAAGAGATAGGTGGCGGCTGCTCCAGCAGCTAAAGCTGCGGCCCCTGCGCCAACGCCTAGGGCGATTTTTTGTTGCTTTTTCATACTACGAATTATTGTGATGCGAATTTACGAATTACACGAATCTACGAATGATTATGAATATGATAAGTATCCCTTCTTGGCCACTCGTTAGATTTCTGACTTTCGCTAGCGCATCGAGAATTAATTATTTTTTCTTAGATTTAGATTGTTTGTACAAATTGGCAAAAATCTTGCTGATCGCTGAAGGGACGAAACCATGTTTGTCTATTTCTGTTTTGGCTTCCTGGATGCCTTCCACAATGGTTTCTGCTCCGGTCTGGGCAGTGCGAGAGATTTTTTTTATGGTTCGCAAGATCATCACCAGATAGTAAAGTCCAACCAGTAAAAACAGGCTGACCGCTACGACCGCTAGAGTGGTTATGAAGAAAAATATATCCGCTTTGTAGATCGTGTTGTCCATAGGAAAATTATACCATGCCTTTGTGCTGTTAGAGGGCGGGTGAGGTTTGGTAGAGATCAAATAGTGTTTTCAGGACCTGTTCGTACTGTCTTCTTATCTGCTCGTCCCGACCTACTTCCAAAACCTCGTCGTTACTGGTGGTGGCGCTGGCCGTCCAATTGTAAGACCCGCTTACATACGCATGGTCAGTAACTAAGGTTTTAAGGTGCATGATGGCTTGGTGGTTTTGCGTGTAGACAGGGATGTCAGCTGCGCGTAGCTCTTTGATTATGTCCTTTTGGAGGTCAATTTTTTCCATTTGTTGTTTGTCGGTCAGGCCTATCACAGTAAGCCCTCGGTGTTTGGCTCCCAGCAAGGCGTCTTTTATGTCGGGTCTGGTAAAAGTGTAGATGGCAAAGTAGACATACTGGTCAGCGTCTAAAATGGCGTCTATGATTTGTTGATTGGCTTTAATGTGTTGATTGTAGTACACGCTTACCTCACGTTGGCGTTCCGGCAAGTAGTGATAAGAGTAGTAAAACTGCCCACAAGCGGCTATAAGCAGGAGGATGGCAATGAGGTATAGTCGTTCTTTGGTTTGAAAGGTCATAAGTTGCTGTTCGTGTATAAAATCTTAGCTAAAATATCTGATACTAGTACTTGTCCGAAAAATGCTATTTTGTCATCCCTGCCCCATTCTATCATTCCAACCTGCCTCGTTGCCCCGCTTCGCAAGAGCTTATCGAGGTGAGGGGAGGGCAGGCAACAAAATGAAGGATAGGTTCTAATATTTTCTGTTTTTCTACTTTTGTACTCACATTTTTGCAATTTTTCCAGGCTTCAAAAAAGTGACGGCCGGACCTAAAGTGAAGCCAGGGTTGGAAAGGTCAGCTTAGGCCGAATTTTTTGCGGAAGGTCTTGCTTGCCGATATTTTTCTCGCGGTGAATATAGTTATATATCTGTCCAGTTTTGAGTATTTTAAGTACGCATAGCCTCCGTCCGGGAAAGGCTGAGGGGAAATGTATACGCTTGCTTGAAGAATTTTATATTCGTATTCATTGAGTAGTTTCCTAAGTTGCTTTCTCACCGCTCTCGCATTCTCTGGCACATCAAATGACACAATCGTCCAGCTGCCGTCCCACTCCTTTTTGTTGAAGGTTTCGTTTTTGCTTTTTTCAAATAAAGCGTGTAGTTGGCCCTTTTTTGTAAGTTTGATGATTCTTTTTGACTCCTTGTATTCAGTTTTTATATATCCTTTTTGAAACAGTCTTCGAAGCGATTGGTTTATCGTCTTTTCCCTGAAATGTTGGTGGGCGTCCGGAAAGATCGCGCGGCGAATTGACCCTTTGCTGTATTGGTCTAAAATAAGCTCGCCTGTGAAAAACAGGTATAAAAGTAGTCTGCTTTTCAGGGTTAACGCTTGATAGTCTTTGTGCATTTTTGAAATTTGAAAACCATGCTTTAGTTTTTTAGCAATTTATGGAGGCTTCAAAAAAGTGACGGCCGGACCTAAAGTGAAGCCAGAGTTGGGAGGGGTGGCTTGGGGTGTTGGAGGGGAGCCCTTTTTGGTTTCTAAGTAGGGTTATGGTTAAGACATGTGGGCTTTCGCCTCACGTTTAGCGTCCCGTTTTTTGATGTATTCCCGTTTGTCGGTTTTTTTGCGCCCCCGTCCTATACCGATTTTTAGTTTCACCAAACCTCGCGTGGTCGCGTACATCTCTATAGGTACTATAGTGAGTCCTTGTCCTATGCCGGAAAGCTGTGCGAGTTCTTGCTTTTTTAAAAGTAGCTTTCTTGAGTGGGTAGGGTCATATGTTTCGTTAGGCGCGTATTTGTATGGACCTATATGGCAGTTGACCAAGGTTGCGACATTGCCTGTGATTTTAACAAAACTGCCTTGAAGCGAGACATTGCCCTGTTTAGCTGCCTTGACCTCCGCTCCTGTAAGCACAAGACCGGCATCTAAGGTATCCTGGATGTCGTAGTCAAATCTTGCTCGTTTGTTGAATGCTAATTGCATTGGAAAGCGGAATGCAGAATAATGAATATAGAATCTTGATTGGCTTTAATTGTACTTATATATAGTACTGTTTTTTGGTAAATAAAAAAAGTCGCCCAGAGAGCGACTATTGGTGTTCACGTTTCCCAGTTTCTTGTTCTGATATGCGACCCTTACCTTTACAGCGACGACAATCATAATTTCCAGCAACTCCTTTGCACGGCCTGCAGTCTACACTATCCCTGTCTACAGAATCTCCGTATAGTTCATTTTTATGCATATTTCTTAGGGCTAATATAATTAACTATGTATTGAGGATTCTATCTTTAATACTGATTTTTGTCCATTTGCTTTTTGTTGTATTTATATAAGTTTTCGGATATAATTGCCCTTATGAAAGCGGTTTTACAAAAGCTATTAGCTCAATCAATAGAAAAAGAGTTTGGAGCAGAAAGCCTCCTCGGCTTGAATTTTACAGTGGGCGTGCCCCCTAAGCCGGAGATGGGGGATTATGCGACTAACGTGGCTTTAGTGTTAGCAAAAATTTTAAAGCAGAATCCAGCGCAGGTAGCGGAAAAGATAGCCACTAGCCTGCGTTTGCAAGCAGCAAGCATAATTGAGAGAGTTGAGGTTGCCGGCGGGTTTGTGAACCTCACTTTAGCTTCAAGAGATTGGGCCAAACAAGTTATTGAAGATGTTACAAAAAATAAGGAAGGATTTGGCAGACTTGCTCGGGTACAAGCAGGTAGGGTCATGGTTGAGTACCTCTCGCCAAATACTAACAAACCTTTGCATATAGGCCATCTTAGAAACGGTGCTACAGGAGTGAGCGTTATAAATCTCTTAAGATCCCAAGGTAGGGAGGTGGTCAGTACAGGGATTATTAATGATCGCGGTGTGCATATCTGTAAGGCCATGTTGGCATATAAGCTGTTCGGTGGCGGCGATACTCCGGAGTCTGCGCAAATGAAACCAGATCACTTTGTGGGCGACTGGTACGTGCGGTTTGCGCAAGAAGCAGAAAAAGATCCCACCTTAGAAGTTCAAGCTCAAGAGATGCTTAAGGCTTGGGAGGCGGGAGATGAGGAGACTTTAAAGCTGTGGCAACAAATAAAAGACTGGGTTTTAGCAGGGTGGAGAGAAACTGAAACCGCTGTGGGATTCGCTTACGACAAAACTTACTTTGAGTCAGATGTGTATAAGCTTGGAAAAGATATAGTAGAGCAAGGCTTGAAGAGCGGAGTCTTCAGGGTAAATGAACATGGCAATACGGTCTGTGATTTGCCAGAAGCGGAATTTGGACTCAATGAGGATGGGAGTAGCAGAGTATTGACTCTGCTCCGTGCAGATGGCACCAGTCTTTACACAACTCAAGACCTCGGGCTTGCGGTTAAGCGCGCAGAGGAGTTAAGCTTGGATGAGCTTATTTATGTAGTAGGTAGTGAACAGGTATATCACTTCAAGGTTTTGTTTTATATTCTCAAAACTTTAGGCTACGAGTGGGCTCATAAGTTAAAACATTTATGGTACGGCATGGTGAATTTGCCGTCAGGGAAGATGAAGTCAAGAGAGGGTACTGTTGTTGATGCAGATGACTTAATAACCGAGGTTGTTAAACTGGCAGAAGAGGAGATCAGGGCTCGCTTAAGTGCCGATAGGTCATTGGCTGAAATGGAGATAGCCGGTAGAGCTAAAACTATCGCCCTGGCGGCGATAAAATTTCAATTACTTAGACAAAAACCGACAACTGACATTTTGTTTGATCCCAAAGAGTCTGTTTCATTTGATGGATTTACCGGACCATACTGCTTATACAGCTACGCGAGGGCTAAAAGCATTTTAAGGAAGATCGATCAACACCAAACTGAAGGCGTAGAAGAAGTGTCTTATGATTTACTTGGACAACAGGAGGAGCATGTACTTTTGAGACTTTTAGAATCATACCCAGAGATGCTTAGTCGGGCTCAGATAGAATATAACCCCTCCTTAATTGCTGTATACGTGTTTGAATTATGCCAAGCATTTAATTTGTTTTACACCAAGCACCAAGTGGTAACAGCAGAGTCTTCGGATCTGAAGGTGGCAAGGGCCAAGCTAGTTCAAGCATCAGCAGAAGTGATCAAAAGCAGTCTCTATATCCTAGGAATAGAAGCCTTGGAGGAGATGTAGCAAAGCACATTTGACATTTGACAATTGACAGATAACAGATGTCAGAAAACGCCTTGCCCGAACGAAGCTTAGAGTGTGAAGGCGGGTTGGTAGAATTATGAATTTAGAATTTTGAATTTAGAATAGAGAAAGATAAGTACGAATTCGAAAAGCAGATTAAAGAAAATTTATGAGTGAAGAAAAAGAACAGTCCGGGGCGCCGGATTTTAACCACTTGGAGGAAGAAGTGCTGAAAGTATGGGACGAGGAAAGGATTTTTGAAAAATCTTTAAGCCAAACCCAAGACAAAGAGCCGTTCGTATTTTACGACGGCCCGCCTTTTGCAACCGGCTTGCCTCACCACGGGCACATACTCGGCTCCACAGTAAAGGATGTTTTTGGAAGATACCAGACTATGAAAGGGAGATTTGTACGCCGCGTTTGGGGGTGGGATTGTCATGGGTTGCCTATAGAAAATATAGTGGAGAAAGCGCTAAAAATTTCCGGCAAGAAGCAGATTGAGAGCATGGGGGTAGAAGAGTTTAATGCGGCTTGCCGCAAGCAAGTCTTAGAATACGCAGATGAGTGGGGCAAGATGGTCAGAAGGATGGGTAGATGGGTGGATTTTGAAAATTCGTACAAAACCATGGATACCGCTTACCAGGAGTCGGTGTGGTGGGGTATAAAGCAGTTTTGGGATAAAGGTTTAGTTTACGAGGATCGAAAAGTTTTGCTCTACTGCTCCCGCTGCGAGACTCCGATCTCCAATTTTGAAGTGGCCATGGACAATTCGTATAAGGATGTCACGGAGTCCTCGGTTTTTGTGAAGTTTCAATTGCTTCCTCGTCAACGGATTTTGGACTGGTTGACTGATGAGCATACCTTTATGCTGGCCTGGACTACTACGCCATGGACTTTGCCGGCCAATACAGCCCTAAACGTAGGGCGGGAAATAGAGTATGTAGTGGTTACCCCAAAAGATGCGGAAGGAAAGACCGCTCCTAAGTATATACTTGCAAAGGATCGGTTAAGTATCTTAGAAGGCGAGTACGACACAGTGCTTGAGTGTACAGCAAGAAGTTTGGAGGGTTTAGCTTATGAGCCGTTGTATCAGGCGGATCTGCCCCAGGGTCATAATGGGTTGAGTGGGACGGAGCGCAAGGTTCATAGGGTCTATGGGGAAGATTTTGTGACCACCGAGGATGGAACCGGAGTCGTGCATAACGCGGTTATGTATGGTGAGGACGACTTTAAGGCCGGCAAAGCTCGCGGACTGCCTTACTTAGAGGTGCTGGACCACAAGGGAGAGTTTTTAGCTACTGCTCCGGAGTTTTTGCGCGGCAAGTTTTTTAAGGATGCGGACAGTGAGGTGTTGGCTGATTTGCAAGCGCGGGGTTTGGTTTTTCGGGTCATGTCGTATACTCATAGTTATCCCCACTGTCACCGCTGTGCAACTCCACTGTTTTACAGTGCCTTGCCTGCGTGGTTTATAAATATCCAAAAAATCAAACCCTTGCTCCTAGAGAAAAATCAGGACATAAGCTGGTATCCGGGCCACTTGAAAGACGGGCGGTTTGCCAAGAGCGTGGAGAGCGCTCCAGACTGGAACATTTCCCGTAATCGGTATTGGGCCACTGCTTTGCCTTTTTGGAAGTGTGACGAAGACGCGTGCGGTCAGGTAGTGTGCGTCGGATCAGTGGCCGAGTTGATAGAGAAGGCCCAAAACTTTTTTGAAGTGTATCCAGATGTGGCAGAATGGTCTTCTAAGCTTCAGATCGACGCCACCTTGAAGCTTACCGCAAAAGAGTTGGAGAGGTTGGATTTACACAAACCGTATATAGACCAGGTAAAACTTAACTGTGACAAGTGTCGCGGGTCAATGACGCGTGTTAAGGAGGTGGTGGATTGCTGGGTGGAATCTGGCAGTATGCCGTTTGCGGAAGTACATGCTCCCTTTGAAAATCAAGAACTATTTCAGAAGCGTATGCCTGCGGACTTCGTCTGCGAGTACATAGCTCAAACCAGAGCCTGGTTTTACCTAATGCATGTGGTTGGTGTCGGCATTTTTAGCAAAGCCCCATTTCGCAATGTAGTAACTACAGGCAATGTTTTAGCTGAAGATGGAGCGAAGATGTCCAAGTCGCTGAAGAACTACCCTGACCCTTGGTTGATCATCTCTAAGTATGGGATAGACGCTTTGAGGTTTTATCTGGTTTCAACACCTGTGATGAATGGCGATGATCTTAATTTTTCTGAACGAGGAGTCAAGGAGATCCATCAGAAATTTAACATGCTTTTTTACAATGTTTGGCAGTTTTATAAGATGTGCTCAAAAACAGCAGGAGACTCGGCTCCCGTTACAGGTGAGATGGTACAGACAAAAAATGTTCTAGATGTTTGGATCTTGGAGAAAACTAAACAGCTGACCGTTGAGGTAACCCGCGCATTGGATGTGTACAATACCCCCACAGCTTGTAGGTTGGTACTAGAATTTATCTCTGATTTGTCCACTTGGTATGTCCGCAGGAGCAGGGAGCGCATGAAAAGATCTGATCAGGAGGGGAAGCTTGCCGTGCAGACTTTAGGGTTTGCTTTGGTAAGGCTTGCGGTGCTTTCTGCTCCTCTTGCCCCGTTTTTGTCGGAAGCTGTTTACCGAGACTTGACCGGTAAGGAATCAGTGCACCTTGAAAATTGGCCGGAGGATGGAATTGGCACGGTTGCGTGGGACCAAAAGACCTTAGAGCAGATGGATTTAGTGCGTGAGGTTTGTAGCTTAGGTTTGGCGCTCCGAAAATCCGAAGCGCTGACAGTGAGACAGCCGCTTCGGTCCGTGGGGTTTTTACTGCGCGAGGGAGCGGCGAGGTTGAGCGTTGATCACTACGAGGTGATCCTAGAAGAGCTTAACATCAAGCAAGTTGGAGAAGCGGAAGCGATGAAAGAGCAGGCAGACCGGGGTCGGGCAGTAAAATTTATTGAAGGCCAAGGCCGTGTAAGATCTGTATACATAGACACAGAATTGGATGACGCCTTAAAACAGGAAGGCCAGGTCAGGGAGCTGGAGCGGGCAGTGCAGGACTTAAGAAAAAAAGCCGGCTTAAGGCCTGGTGAGTTAGTGAAGTTGTATTTCAATACCACTGATGAAAATCTAGCCAAGCTGTTGCAAGAAAAATTGGATAAAGTAAAGACCTCGCTCGAAACAGTTGCTCAAGAGTTAGAGGTGGAAGTAGATGAAGAGGTCCAGGCTGTAGTGGGAGGCAGTCCGGTTTGGTTGGGCATAGTCAAGGCTAGGTAAAAGAAGATCTTTAGGGCATACGCATAAGGTTTCAGCGTCAGGTAAAATGAATAGGCCTTATCTTTTTAGAGTTCTTCTTGGGAGGTTTTTACTTCTAAGACTGCATCGACCGGTCCGGGAGAAGGGTAAGTGCGTGGGCGCTCGTTAGCGGTCGCGCTTTCCGGTTGCATATTTTTTTCTACTCCTATTACTTGTCCATCCCTGATCCAGTACAAGTCTATGGGGAAAAGCATATCTTTCATCCAGAATGAAACCTCTTCTTCAGGCTCGAAGAGGAATAGCATCCCCTCGTTTGGTTTTATGTCAGGGATGTGTGATAGGCCCAAGGCTCGGCTTTCCGGGTCTTTCGCTATTTGTACTTCCCACTGTTTTCCTAGCAGGCTGAAGGTGGTGGTTGGTAGTAGGGTTCTGTCTTGGTCAGACGGGACGGGGTAACTCTTTTGGGTAACTGGCATTAAATTTATACTTGTTCGCCTTACCTCCGCTGTTCTGTAGTGGAAATATAACGCTAAAAACCCAGTAGTTAAGAGTAATATAAATACTATTGGAAGCAAGAACTTTTTTTTCATATTTTTTTTTAGTCAAAAGATAAAAATTTTGCTATGCTCGTTTACTGGGGGAGGGGGAGAGGAGTAGAGTATGAGATATCCGCAAACTTTTCGTCTACTCAAAGCTATAGTGTTAGCAGGTATATACGTTATACTTATTGTGTTCAGTTTGAAGGGCTTTCCAGTTTTTACAATTGCGTTGTTGCTCCTTATTAGCTTGGCTATTCGTTTTCGAAAAGCCAAGTAAAAAAGTTTGCTATAATTATATTACTAGATAATAACTCTCAAATCCAATAATGAAAGTCAAAGATTTGATGTCCACCCAAGTGGTGACAGTTGGTCCGGCAGCGACCATAGAGCAGGTGGCTGATGTGCTGCATGAGTATCATTTTACTGGTGTACCGGTGGTAGATCAAAGCCATCGGCTGCTTGGGGTGATCATGGAGCGGGATTTCATCACCGCTGACAGTAGGTTGTACCTGCCCACTTATATCAAGATGCTTAAGGATCTGGACTTTATCCAAAACGATAAGAAACATCTATCCAAAGAGGCCCAAACCCTCATGACCGCCACAGCCAAGGATGTGATGAATAGCAACATCGTTACTGCCAACCCCGAAGATTCTATAGAAAAACTTTCCGAACTGTTTGCGACTAAAAGGGTTAACCCAATACCGGTGGTGGATGAACAGTTTAAGCTGGTTGGGGTGATATCCCGAAGCGATCTAATCAAATTATTTTCCAGAACTAACATTGAGCCTGCTCGTCAACAAACCCATCGGATCATAGATGCTACTGTGGAAAGAGCTTACAAAGATGTAGGTAAACATTTTGCTATAGTCAGCAAGATCCGCGCTAGTATCTGGTTTTTGATTTCTCTAGCATTTTTAATCATAGGTTTTATCTTGGGTGTGGCTTGGGTGGTAGATCCAAACGCGTAGTCTGCGTCATAGGTGGTAGTTTTACAAAAGTGCGCAATTCGTTTTGCGTGTTTTTGTTTTTTGTGCTATAATTATTTTACTAAAAGTAGGTTCATTGAAACAAAAAAATCCATGAAAAGTAAAATAGTGTATGGGCTTATCAATGTTGGTGCGGTGTTGATAGTATGCGCCTTGGGTTTTTTAGTATACGCATACCAACAGCAGATCGGTTGGTTTGCGAATATTGAAAAACAAGACAGTAGCGCCAGCACTACCGCCCCTTGGTGTTCGGCGCCAACTAAGCTTATGACTCTAGCGGAGTTTCGTAGGGCTTTTGACGCGGGTCAGGTCAAGGTTTCTTTGAGCTCACAAGGGGTGGCGGCTACAGCTTTGGTGGATAACCAAACAGACTGTACTGCGCCTTTGGTTTTGAATTCGTACAAGATGTACAACGATAACATAGCTGAACAAACGATCTTTGCTGAAAGTACGCAAACGATGCAACCCCGCACCACCACTACGCTAAACGTGAATTTGCCTCAGTGTAAAGCCCAGGTAGATCTGTTTTATTACCAAGCTGGTTCAATCTTAACGGAGGCGACTTTTCAAGATCATCTTATCGCTTGGGATTACGGAAAAAATAGCTCTGTTTTTTGTCAGCCCGATAGTTCCAAGCCTAGCCTAAATTTCGAAAAAACCGGTCCTGCGCAGGCCCAGCTCAACCAGGAATTGACTTATACGGTAAGAATAAGCAACGTGGGTAACGGGCCGGCTAACGACGTTGTGGTTCGGGATAGGTATCCGGAAAACTTTGTTTTCCTTTCCTCACTTCAAGAGTATTGTAAACCTGCCGGGGCAAATGTAGTTGAGTGTCCAGTGGGCGACATCCCTGCTGGTAGCAGCAGGAGTTTAGAGTTTACTTTTCGTCTTAACACTCTGCCTTCGTGTGGCCAACAGCTGGCAAATTCAGCAGAGCTGACTTCCAGTAATCATCCTAGTGTCACCAGAGTGGCCAATACTCAGACAGCCGAAGGTTGTACTGCAGAACAAGTTCCCGATGTTCCTGTTTGCCCTGTAGCTGGTGGGAGTTGGGATGCCAATAAGTTTTGGGAAGAGTTTACCGCAGGTCGTATCACCGCTGATATAAAAGTTGAATCAGGCAAGGCGTTTGCCACTGTGCAGAACAATTCCGCGTGCGCGTTTCCTTTGTCCGGAAGTACATATAAAATATATAACTACGAAAAATTGAGTACGCAAAAGTTCTTCAGTGGAAGCCCACTACAAACCCTTGCTTCGGGTGGAAAACGGACGATGGAGCTAGGTTTGCCTGATTGTCACGCACAGATCGACTTGTGGTATGGCCAGTATGTAACACAACTGGTGGATGATCCAGTAGGACAGCCTAGCACTTATGGCTGGGGTCGAAACCCAAGCATTTTCAAGGCGTTAGTGAACAAGTCTGGCAATATCTGTACTGACACAACTCCACCTCCGCCGCCGGTTTCTGAAGAGAGCATATTAGAGTGTAACCCAAGGACGCGAACCTTGTTGGTAGATGAGCAGGCGACCTTTACAGTAAAAATTTTACAAGGTACGCAAAATCGTTTTCTTATCTGGGCCGCCCCGTCCTCGGTCAATACCGGCCAGCAGGGTCAGAATTTAACGAGCTTTTCCACTTCCTACAAGCAACCGGGCAGCTATAAAGTCAGCGTGTCCTCTCAAACTCCCGGTAATGATATCAGCTACTGTGCGGTTAATGTTACAAAAAAACCGGACCAGACTTTGGATTTGAAGGTAGAAAAATTCGCCAACCCCTCGCTGATTCAGGTGGGAGACAGTACGGTATTTAAGGTTAAGGTTACGAATTTGTCTGCTAAGGATGCGCACCAGGTTGTACTTAAAGATTTGGTGCCGCAAGGTTTGCTTTACATCGTGCATGCGGTAAGTCAAGGTGGTTACGCGCCGGTTACTGGGGTGTGGACTGTTGGCGACCTGTCCGCTGGACAGAGCGCGACCCTGGATATCACAACCAAAGGTCAAAGCGTTGGAGTAAAAACCAACACTGCGCAATTGACTGGAGTGGCCGAAGTTGACAGCAATCCGGACAATAACCAAGCTAGCGCCACGGTAACTGTTACTGCTCCTCCTGTGCCACCACTTTCTTGCACTCCTGGTATACAAACTGTTCAAGTGGGGGGTACGGCTGTGTTTGCAGCCATGGGTGGCAGTGGTAGCTTTTCTTGGTCTGCTGCTCAAGGGACTCCGAGTACTGGGCAAGAGCCGGTATTTAGTACAAGCTACGCTGACAGTGGTGAAAAACAGGTTCGAGTAGTATCAGGCGAGCAGTCCGCGGTTTGCAAGGTCAATGTCCAGCCTCCCGCGCCTCAACCAGTTGATCTGATGATAGAAAAACAGGTATCACCAAATATTATCTACACAGGTGAGGGAGCAGTATTTACTCTGAAGGTGAGGAACATCTCCAGTATCACCGCAAGTGACGTGGAAGTAGCAGATATGTTTCCTTCCGGCCTGCAGATTCAGAATATTAGCGTGAGTAGCGGCACATATCAAGCAGGAGTTTGGCGGATAGGTGCTTTGCTTGCTGGCGAGATCAAAACTTTAACCGCTACAGTTACTGGTTTAGGTGTTGGTAGCTTTATAAACCGTGCGGAGATAGTTAAGTCAACGCCGTTTGATAATAATTCAAGTAATAATTATGCTACCGCCACTTTGGTAGTCAGAGATAGAGTAGTGAGCTCTAACCCACCGGTATACTGTTTACTTGATCGGGAGCAAGCGGATGTGGGTTCAAGTATAACCGCTACCGCTGTAGGAGGTAATGGCCAATTTAGCTGGCAAAGTCAAACCACAAGTCCTTCAACCGGCAGCGGTCAGACTTTCTCCTTTAGTCTGCCTTCTTCCGGCTTACACAGCATAAGAGTTTCTTCAGGGTCGACGACTGCGACTTGTCAGGTGCTAGCAATGCTACCCAGAGCGCAACTTTTGTCTGCGGATCTTTCCCTGGTAAAATCAGTGGATCGTACCACGGTAAGTTTGGGTAGTGAGTTGGCATTTCATTTAGTGTTGACCAATTCCGGACCGGATACCGCAACGGCGGTAGAGGTGCGTGAGACTTTGCCTGCATCTTTCAGGTTTGTGCGGTTTGCGGCTTCTCGCGGTTTTTATACATCGCAAACAGGAATTTGGCAGGTGGGAGACTTACCGTCCGGTCAGTCCGCGACTCTGGTTTTAGTGGTGAAAGCAGATAAGGCGGGTAAGTTTATAAATGTAGCTGAGGTTAGTAAGGCTAGTACGGCTGATCCGGATTCTGTTCCAGGTAATGGCAGTGTGAATGAGGATGATTATGCTACTGCGGAAGTTAGTGTTGGCCAAGCTCTGGCCCAGTCAGGCCTTCCGTTAGCAGAAGGGATCGTATTGCCTGCTATGTTAGCCGCAACTGGACTCTATATGTTTAGAAGGCGCAAGCTGAAGCGGGCGAAATTGTCTTTACCGCAAGGACAGTTACCTTTGGACTTTTAAGGTAAGTTTCAAGTTTGTTTATGAGCCGATCCAACAGAGCAAAATTGAACGTGGTTTTGCTTTTGCTGGTAATGCTTGGGTTTGGGTATATCGCGCTATGGCCATTGTATCCAGCCATTGCCCTGTACTGGCAAGGAGAAATCAAGGCTCAAACTATACCAGCAGAAGAGATATCTTTTGGTTTGGTAGAAAACCGCTTTGCCTTAGCAGAGCCCGAAGCTCTGTACCAGAACGATACTTTGGTTATCCCGAAGATCGGAGTAGAGGCGATTATTTTTTCAGGAGATGATGCGCGAGTATTGCGGGACGGTGTCTGGCATAGGCCTGGTAGTGGTAATCCGATAATGGGTGGAAACTTCGTTTTAGCAGGGCATCGGTTTTTGTATACATCCGGCAGAAATACACTATATTTTTTGGACCGTTTGGAAAAGGGTGATCTAATTGTTGTGTTTTGGAAAAAAAAGCGTTACCTTTACGAAGTTGAGGGTAAACTCGAAGTTTTAGCAGATGGGGTAGAGATAGAGCAACCGACTACTCAATCGCTTCTAACCATTTATACTTGTACGCCACTCTATACGAATTTAAGACGACTGGTTGTACGCGCTCGACCGGTGGATGGAGGAGTATATGAACTCAAAAACTAGTACATGGGTTTTACTATTGATATTGACCCTGGAGTTGGTTTATGTGTGGTGGGTTAGGCAAAATGGTTTGTAGGCGTCTGGTTTTCATATGTAGAGAGGGTTACAAATATGATCCGCGGAGAAAAATTGGATGGCCTCGTGTTAAAAAAAGTATCTATCGGTGAAGCTGATCTGCTGGTTACTTGGTATACTCGTGAGTGGGGAAAAATTCGTACCACAGTAGCTGGAGCTCTTAAGCCAAAGAGCCGGTTGGCTTTCGGCCTTTTACCGTTTGCAGAAAATACTCTCCGGGTTGCTGGACGAAGAGAGGGTTTAAGTTTTAAGCTCATAGGCGTTAGTTCTGGAAGCCCTGTATTGGACCAGACCGATGAAGTTAAAAATACTTTGGGTTTTTGGCTCTTAGAGGTAGTGTTAAAATCAACTGTTGATCACCAGCCTAACTTTTTTTTATACGATTCTTTGTGGGATTTTTTTCAAATTCTTGGGGATAAGCGGTTTACTCATGTGGACGCGGATTTGTGGAGAGTTTTGTGTTTAAGTAGGATATTGGAGGTTCTTGGTTGGTCACTCCTTGCTGCGGGTCCTGACCGACTAGGCCCATCGCCCGGTGCTACGATGAGTGCGGGGTTTATGCAATGGATGCGAACTGCGGCAGGAGGAGGTGTGGTTGCTGATGACTTTTATATGTCAAAAGACCAAAGACAGGCAGCTACTCAAGAGTTGCCCGCAATGGAACAACAATTTTGCAGTTTACTCGACCGCAGCATTAAGGCTGATGCGGCGGTAAATGCTATAATAAAATCCTACCAATAACAAATTTTTGTATGCCAGCAGAAAATTTTGAGAAAAAATCGGTATCTGAACCAGTACTGGATTCGGAAACCAGACAGAAAATTTCGGAGCCAAAACCTCCCGTGGAGAAAGTTGTTGCAGCAGACACTGTGGGCATGAGTAATGTTGGGTTTTGGGGAAGGAATAAGTGGTTTGTTTTAATTTTGGTTTTCTCTTTGGGGGTGTTGGCGATATTGGCGTGGGTTTTTACTAGGCAGCCGGATGCACCCAAACAGCCTAAGCTTTCATTTAAGATAGAGGCTCCGTCTGAAATTCAGTCTGGAGGCGAGGCGGTGGTTAAATATGTTTTAGAAAATAAGGAGACCCGCGTTGTGGCTGAGCCCAGGTTGCAGATAGTGCTTCCAGCAGGTGCTAGTTTCGTGGATGCCCAGCCAAAAGCCGTAAACTTGTCAGGGACACTGTATGAGTTGGCTGACCTGTCTCCGGGTGCAAGCGTTACCGTGTTTGTGAAAGCTAAATTTGAAAGCGGTTTGGGAGAGTCTCTGGTTTTCAGTGGCAAGGTTAATTTTCAATTGCAGGGTTTAAGCGCAAGATTTGAGTCTTCCGCTGAGGCAAGTGCAAAGATCGTGACTGCGGGGTTGAGCGTGGAGGTTTCGGGGCCAAATAGCGCAGCCAATGGTCAACCGGTGTCGTATACTGTGCGTTATGCTAACCAAACTGAAAAAGACTACCCCAGAGTTCGGTTAGCAGTGGTGTTTCCACCAGGGTTTCAACTTGCTTTAGCTACACCAAAACCGAACGGGGGGGCAAATACTTGGGATATTGACCAGCTTACTTCGGGTTCTTCCGGGGAGTTAAAACTTGATGGGTCGTACAGTGCGACTGGTGGAGAGTCTCAAAAGTTTAGAGCAGAACTTCAATTGGCCGGCGAAGACGGAAAATTTTATAAACAGGCTGAAGGGGAGTTTTCTACTTTGATGCAGAGCCAGCCTTTGCGAGTCAGTCAAGCTGTCGCGATGCAAGATAGGGCATATGCGCTGGCTGGAGACGAGCTTTCCTATACTATTAATTATCAAAATACCGCCACTACCGCCGCTCGCGGAGCGCGTATAGTGTTTACATTTGTAAATAACACCATAGATTTAAGCAGTATAGAAGCAGAAGGGGCGCAGGTGAGCGGCAATGAAGTCACTTGGTCAGCTGCTAGCTCAACTTCCTTGGAAGTATTGAGCCCTAACGACAGTGGAACTTTAAGGGTATCGGCTAGGATTAAAAATCCGCCGGTTAATGACCGTACCGTTAATCCAGATGTCAAAACCAGCGTGAAGATTATAGCCAATGAGTATGACAGTTTCATAAAAGGCAACGACCAGACAGTCAAGATCGGCAGTGAGCCGGCTTTGGAATCTACCGTGGATTTCGTGGGTGGCACTAGGCCTTTGACAGTGGGGTCTCAAAGCACATATCAGGTAAACTTGCTATTGAAGAATACTACGAGCGATGTCGTAGATGGTGAGTTGGTAGCATTTTTGCCTCCTGGGGTTGTGTTCCAAGCTTCTACGTTAAATCAGGCTGAAGCAGGAAAAGTAAGTTTTAATCAGTCCACAGGTAAGTTAGTTTGGACCGTAGGCTCATTAAGGGCCTATACCGGAACATTTGCTCCCAAACGTCAGTTAAGCTTTCAAGTGCAAGTCACGCCCGCAATCTCTCAAGTAGGAATTAGCCCCGAACTTCTTAAAAATATAGTTTTTACAGGTCTGGAGAATTACACGCAGCGCGAGATAGAGTTGAAGGATAAAAATTTGTCCACCTCTGATTTTGACCAACAAGATAGAGTGCAGCGCTAGGGCAAGGTGAAAAAAGGCAGGCTTCCTAAGAATAAAAAAGCCCCGCTTTAAAAGTATTTGCGGGGCTTTCTGCTTTTTATTATGCTAGATTAAGGCATTTTTTTGGAATATTCGTCGGTGCGTAAATCCTAAATGGTAGGACTTACGCGTTTGGCCAAGTACGACGCATTTTGTGAGGATATTTGGAAGCCGTAGTTAGAGCTACGGTGACAAATACCGGAGCAAAATAAGGAAGTAATTGGTCAAACCCTTGTGGCTACAAAGCCCTAAAGGGCTGGCTTCGGCCAGACTTTGGGCTAAGGCGCGTAAGTCCTAGATGGGTTAATCTTTTTTGGGTAATATGTAGCCAACTATGCCGGAGCCGTGGATAGGCAGCTCTCTTTTAGATAAAACGTATAGACCTTTATAATTCATTTCAGATATAAGTATCGTATTTTTATCCCAATTAACCTCTTCAACAAAAGCGACATGGCCGTAAGGGGCGCGCTCGGAAGTTACAACTGCACTGTGTACTACAGGAGAATCGGAAATTTCGTACCCAGCTGCTTTGGCATTTTTGATCCAGAACCTAGCGGATCCGCCAAAGGTTACTTTAAACTTTTTTGCCACATACCAAGTACAGTGGCCGGGATAGAAAGCGTGGGTGCTGCCGGCTTCGTTGGGCAATTCAGTCAGCCTGGTTCCGTTTTGACTTGCCAAGCTTGGTGTAGTGTCTGGTATGCGACAGTCCGGGCACATTAGGTATTGTCCGGGTAGGAATGCGTCCGGGTGTGGCAAGCCGTTAAAGGAAAGGATCACTTCCGGATCCCCATGATACTTTTGGGCGATTTCTGCTATGGAGGTTGATTCATCGGTTTTAACTAGTACTCCATCTACTTGCGGTAAGACCAGCACTTGTCCAGGGTTAACTTTGTTTGTGGTTAGGCTGTTTGCCCATTTGACTGTATTTTTTGATATCCCGCGGGCAGCGGCTATGGAAGACAGAGTATCACCATCTTGAACGGTATACTCTAGTATCTGCGCATTGCGAAAAGGTTCTATGCTGTCAGGCGAGGCTGCTTTGAGTCCATTTGCTTCAATGTTTGTTAGGGGAGAGTACTCTTGGCTTCTGGCTGAATTGTCAGGCTCGACCGAATCTTCAGCTAGGGCTTGGGGTAGGAATGGCACTGTTTTCGTATCTTGGGTGGAACTCAAGAGTTTGTAGTACAGGCTAGGGTTGGAGTCTGAATCTGCCAAGATAGCTCTGGCTAAAATGCTATTATCAAAACCTAAGTTTGAGTTGTCCGACAGAGCAATTCTGCCTAATGTCAAAAGCAATAACACGCTTAGTACAAGTGTGATCTCATCAGTAAAGCGCCAGAGCAGCTTGCGGGGATGAAGTGTGCCTAGTTTGACGGCCGGGTAGGCAGCAGCTTCTTTGATGGATTTGGCAGCTAGGCTGGTTGCGCCTTGTGTAGCTTGAGTTGCCATTTTTTTTATTTTGTTGAGGCTAGTTTTTAAGCTTTTAAGCTTGAAGCCTCCAAACAGATACGGTTTTTTCAGAATAGAAAATAGAGATGTGATAACAGTCCATTTCCAGCCTCAGGTGCAGTAGTGGTTGAGTCTTTAACGGCTCGGCTGATCAAAACAAAAGCTTAGCGTCGCTTGCGTCCTTAAAGCTTTACCGCGCGGCGCTGCGTATTGTTTTGGTTTACTTCTTAGTGTTTGCAAACAGAACAGATGATCTGTTGGTTCTGTTCAGTACCTATATATAATAAAAACGCAACGCCACAACCGCAAGGATTACCTTACCAAGCGGTTCATTTGCCCCCTCCTTACGAGCAGAATTGTTTTTTTTCTTATAAGTAAGGGAGATTAGGGCGCGAATGGAAGATTTAGAGGTATTTGGACTTATAGAACTGTATTGTTTGATAAAATACTCTTGTTTGGTGCGTAGTATCTATGCTGTGTTGATTTGTCCCAGACATATGGGCAAGTGAGATTATTTTTTTATGTTGGACTTAAGTTCACTAAACAGTCAGCAGTTGGCGGCCGTGCAAGCCCCGGTCGGACCGGTTTTGGTTTTGGCTGGTGCGGGAAGCGGTAAGACAAGAGTCTTAACCTATCGTATCGCTTACTTGCTTGATAAAGGATTGGTGGATCCGTCCTGCATACTGGCATTAACTTTTACTAACAAAGCCGCGCGCGAGATGACTGAGCGGTTGCATACTTTGTTAAAATTGCGGATCACTGAGTACGGATCTTTTCTCGGGACTTTTCATGCTTTGGGAGTCAAGATTTTGCGTCAGCATGGGGGCTTTGTGGGGATAGAAAATAATTTTACTATCATTGATCAGGATGACCGGTTGAAAATGTTGAAAGAGATTTTGGGTTCAGATGAAGATGACCAGGCCACGCCACGTCTTGCTGCGCGGGTTTTACATAGTATGAAGAACTCGCTAGTAAGTTTTTCCGTTGCCACCAACGGTCTGCCTTTAGCAGTCGTAGAGCGGGTTGAGTGGGCACTTTTAGAGTATAAAAAAAGAACTAAGCAAGGTAACTTGGTTGATCTGGACGACTTAGTGTACCTGCCTTGGCAGATCATTGTCGGCTCTTCTGAGATTTTGAATTTTTATCGACAAAAGTACAAGGCCATATTTATAGACGAATATCAGGATACGAATCCCGTGCAGTATGAACTAATTCGTCTTTTGTCTGGGCCCGGACCTACAAATGACAAAAAGCATAAAATATCAACAGCAGGTAGTGTAGGGTCGACAGCAAACCTGACTGTGGTCGGCGATGACGCACAGAGCATCTATGGCTTTCGGGGTAGCGATGTGGGCAACATATTTCGATTTGAACATGATTTTCCCGGCAGCAGGATGTATCCTTTGGAGCAGAACTATCGCTCCAGCCCGGCTATCCTGGAAACTGCCGAACGTATCATCTCGCACAGCAAGCTTCAGATGCCAAAAAAATTATGGACTACTCGCCCAGGGGGGGAACAGGTGGTAGTAAGTGAGCAGTCTGACGATATGGCTGAAGCGGCATTTATAGCAAACACTATCACTCAGTTGGCTTCACAAGATGAACCGGAAAGGTTCCAGGTTGCCTTTCAAGAAAATGGGTCAGCAATTGAGCCACAGAAAGGATCCGGTTTTTCTATTTTGGATTACTTGTTAGCGCAAAGAACTAAGCCAAGAGCAGGGGCAGGTGTATCCCGCAAATTCACCGGAGATCCTAAATTGCTTGGCGAGTTTGCTATTTTGTACCGGACACATGCCCAATCAAGAGCCTTGGAAAGTGCGTTGGTGGCGGCTGGGTTGCCTTACAAAGTCTATGGTGGGTTGAGGTTTTTTGAGCGGGCAGAGATAAAGGATGCTTTGGCATACTTGAAACTTTTAGTAAATCCGTTCGACAGGCTTGCTTGGGCCAGAGCCGCTGCTACGCCGTCAAAAGGGATGGGCCCGAAAACTTTGGCTTTAGTAGACGAGTCACTGTCCTCTATGTGGGGTAAAGTGGAGCCGGCAAATTTTTGGCAAACGTTTTTAGAAAATTTTGGAACCCTAAAAACAGTCAAGAGCAGCGCAAGTTTTTTAAATTTTGTCACGACCATGGCTGATTGGTCTTCTAAGCAGAAGCAGGGAGGTTTGGTTGAGTGGCTATCCGGGTTTTTGGGTGCGACTGGTCTTATGGAACATCATGCTAAAGATCCGGATAGAGGCGAAGAAAAAAAGGAAAACTTACAGGAGTTGCTTAACTTGGCGGTGCGATTTCAAACAGTGGATGTCCGGCAAGGAGTGAGTAATATGCTGGAGGAGGCGGCGTTGCTTGGGGAGGCGGATAGCATAGAGGAGGGAAGCTTTGTAACGTTGATGACCCTTCACGCGTCCAAGGGCTTGGAGTTTGATAATGTTTTTTTCGCTGGGCTGGAAGAAGGTTTGGTGCCACATATGCGGAGCTTTGAGACGCAAGCGGATATGGACGAGGAGGCAAGGCTTGCTTATGTAGGTGTTACCCGGGCAAAGCAAAAACTTTATCTGACTTATGCGAGGAGGAGGGGTGCCAGAGGGTACTATCAGGAGCAGTTGCCTTCCAGGTATCTCAAGACAGTATTGCAGTCTGATAGCGTGACTTTTCAGGGAACGCGCCCAAGGGTTTTACCAAGCGGTTCTGATGATTTAGTTTATGAGCCGGTTGACGATATATGAGTTAGTACGAATTATAGAGAGGATGGGATGGTGCAGTAAATTAAACATATGGATGCACAAGAATACAAACAATTGTTATCAAAATCAGGGATTAAACCGCAGAAATATCTGGGGCAGAATTTTTTAACGGACGAAACAGTTTTAGATCGGATGATTGACGCTGCTGCTGTTAGCGCTTCTGATGAGGTTTTGGAGATAGGCCCGGGGCTGGGTGTTTTGACTCTGGCCCTTGTCAAGAAGGCTAAACGGGTGGTGAGCGTGGAAAAAGATAAATCCTTTAAAGGGCTTTTAACAACGCGTTTAGAAGAAGTTGGTAATGCGCAAGTGTTGTATATGGATGCTTTGGATTTTAAGCCAGAGTTGGCTTCTTTGGGTAAGTATAAAGTTGTAGCAAATGTGCCGTATTATATAACTGCTCCGTTGCTGAATAAGCTTTTGAATTTTCACCCCTTGCCTTTAAGTTTAACTTTGCTCTTGAAAAAAGAGGTTGCTGAAAAATTAGCCAGGCGTGAAGGGGTGGAAAACTTGCTTGCTTTGGCGGTCAAGATTGTTCGCTAATATGCTTATGATTTGGTCGCT
>CAYYEK010000001.1:36152-50504 GCA_964470855.1 uncultured Candidatus Saccharibacteria bacterium | reverse complement strand
TGCATGTCTTAGGCACGCCGCCAGCGTTCATCCTGAGCCAGGATCAAACTCTTATGTAATGATCCCAACAGAAAGTTGAGACGCGGGCTTTTTCAATCTCACACCGAAGTGATTTCGAAAGATTCCGCTATCAGTTATACAGTAACTGACAACTGTTTGCTTTGTTTAAAGCAATAAATGTTTTCCAAAAATTTTGGAAAGTCTTTAACTCAAAAAGACTTGACGTATTTTGTACATATCTTACCACTATGCAGTTGTCAAAGTGCTTTCCTGCCAAACAAAGACAATCCGATCTATAAAAGGCAGGCACGGGTTGACAAAAGCTACACTTTTTTCAACTCATGCCTTTTAACCAGCCTTCAATAGCGTATAAAAAACACTTACCAATCCATTGGCAGTGCCTTGCTTTTCGTCCACCCTAAGGCAGACCCTTCCGCAATCTCCTCAATACTAGGATACACGGACAAATTGGCTGTTTTTGAAAGTAAATGTGCTAATTATTCAACGCCTCGCTATCTTATCCCCAAATTATAAGTTTGTCAAGAGCAAAAAACTTAGACTATGACCTTATCTATGAGTCCATATTTCTTAGCTTCTTCTGGGGACATAAAGAAGTCACGGTCAGTGTCCTCTTCTATCTGTTTTTCCGATTTACCAGTATGCTTGGCTAATATTGCATTTAGTCGATCTTTGATGCGACGCATTTCCCTAGCTCTGATTTCCACGTCTGTCTGCTGACCTTCCGCTCCACCCATGACTTGGTGGATCATAATCCTAGAGTTTGGCAAACTATAGCGCTTACCCGCAGTCCCGGCCGATAAAATCACACTAGCCGCACTAGCTGCCTGACCAACGCAGATAGTGGAAACATGGGACTTTATGTGCTGGATGGTGTCATATATGCCAAACGCTGAAGTCACCACCCCACCGGGAGAATTGATGTATAGTTTTATGTCTTCATGGCCTTCCGCGTCTAAAAACAATAACTGAGCTATGACTAAGTTGGCCACCACATCGTCTATGGGCTCGCCAAGAAAAATAATGCGATCCTTAAGCAGTCGCGAATAAATATCGTAACCCCTCTCACCTTGCGGGGTTTTATCAACAACCATTGGAACTAGGGACATACAAGATAGCTTATAGGTTTTAGCTTATAGCTGTTAGCTTTTAGAAGGGGTAAGGGACACAGCCAAAGCATTAATTACATAACCGCCTTCAATAATAACAAAAACTTATCACTCACGCAAGAGGAGTGATAATTTATTTATCACGACTCTTGGTCACAGGGCAGGGCTCCTGTGACGAAATATAGAGGAGTGATAATTTATTTATCACGACTCTTGGTCACAGGGTAGGGCTCCTGTGACGAATAATAGAAGAGCGACAGCAATGTTTTCTCCTGTACAAACCACCCCTTGCTATTTACACATCTCTTTAAGATATGCCTCATAATAGGCATCGGGGTAACCGCCCTTCTCGAAATCTTTCGGAAAAATCACGCCATTCTTACTTAAAGCGTTTTTAGAATTCAAGATCTCCTGCTTTACTCTAGACTCACAGCTTGGCTCACCCTCGTAGGCAAGAGCGATAACTACTCCAACCA
The DNA here is from genome assembly GCA_964470855.1 of uncultured Candidatus Saccharibacteria bacterium. Taxonomy (GTDB): domain Bacteria; phylum Patescibacteriota; class Doudnabacteria; order UBA920; family UBA920; genus CAYYEK01. The sequence goes on along the minus strand of CAYYEK010000001.1, from coordinate 48,901 downwards.
AAGCAACAAACAATACTAAAACGATAACTTTCCATTGTCGTTTTATTTTACTAAGCATCGGCACTGGTACTTTCTGAAGTGTCAGTATTTTCTGAAACTTCTTCTGGAGTTGCTACTTCCACTGATTCCAGATCGGTATCCGTTGCGATCTGCTCGCCGTTAATGTCGATTTTCCATCCAGTCAAGCGAGCTGCTAACCTGACATTTTGGCCAGCTTTGCCAATAGCCAAAGACAATTGGTCTTCCAACACGCCCACATTGGCCGATTTTTCCTCTTCATTTAGCTGTACATTTAAAATCTTAGCAGGAGAAAGGGCGTTTGCAATGAACTTTACCGGATCCTCGTCCCATTCTATGATATCTACTTTCTCACCACCTAACTCTGCCATAACAGTCTGGACTCGGGCACCCCTCTGCCCCACGCACGCGCCTATGGGATCCACCCCATCCTGATGGGTCGTAACTGCGATCTTGGACCTGCTGCCGGCTTCGCGCGCCACTGATTTGATCTCCACCACGCCATTGTAGATCTCTGGCACTTCCATTTCAAACATTTTACGCACGATATCGGGATGACTGCGAGACAAGGTAATTTTAGGACCCCTTGACCCAGGTTCAACGTGCAAAATCAAAACTTTGACCCGCTGACCTATTGCATACCGCTCGCCACGAATCTGTTCGGAAGGGAAGAGTACGCCTGAACCTTTACCTAGGTCTACCAAAACTGTATCGCCCTCCAACCGTTGCACCACCCCAGACACCAAAGACCGCTCTTTGGATTTGAAATCAGTAAACTGCATATTCCGCTCTGCCTCGCGCAGCTTCTGGATGATCACCTGTTTGGCGGTCTGCGCTGCGATGCGACCATAGTGGGCGCCATCAGCTGGTGTAACTTCCCTTCTCAACACTTCTCCTATCTGGATGCCAGGCTGGATCTTTTGAGCCTCCGATAGATGAATTTCTTTTTGGGTGTCTTCAGACTCAACGCCGTCCTCTATCACCACCTTATCGTCAAAAACTCGAGCTGATAAATCGTCCGAATTAAACTCAACGACGATATTTTGTTCTTTAGTTCCATAATCTTTTCTAAAGGCTGCTGCTAAGGAAGCTTCTATCATAGATAGGATTTCTTCCCGCTTTATGCCTTTCTCTTCTTCTATCTGCGCCAACGCAGCTTCCAATGCTTCGTTCATAATTTATAGTTCTGTGTTATTAAATTTTTTATCATGCTTTTAAGGCTTGGAACAAAAAAGAGCCGGCACAACCGCTCTTCTTTAACTCCAATCTTCCACTGCATTCTCCAGTATCTTAACACAGTAACGCTTCTTGTCAACATCACTAACTTCTATTGCACAAACATCTATCCTGGGAGTCAAGTCCTGAAAAAACGGATGGGTAAGCAAATATGACTTGACCGCCCGGACCAGCTTTTTCTGCTTAAATCGGTCTACTGCTTCAAGGCCGGTACCAAAACGATTAGGCCCTGCCATCCTTGTCTTTACTTCCACAAAAACCAACGTCCGTGCTTTGCGTACCACCAGGTCTATTTCCCCCAACTGCTTACCTCTTCGGTTGAAAGCATTCCGATCCACCCCTGTGTACCCTTGTTGCAAGTAATGTTCCCAAGCCCAAATCTCACCCTGCCGACCTAAAGACATAGGCTCCTGTTGGGAGACTTTCCCAGCAAACCTCAAAAGCCAACTTTTGAGCACACTTTAAAAAAATATTAAGATTTCAAATATTTACTTTTTACCAACCCTCGTTTAAAGTCCTCCGCTTCTTTGGGATAAACCTTCAAGCGATAGCGTAAGATAAAACCAGCCCACACAAAACCGAGTAACATTAGTACAGCAAACGCAAACCTGCTACCCAACCAAACTACATACTGAAAGCGCAACCCAAACCACAACACTGATAAAAAACCCACACTACCCACCAAATGGGCAACCTTAGTCCAAAGTCGAAACAATGGTGGATTCTTTTTCTTTTGTGTCCTCCGAGCCCACCATAAAACTAAATAGGAGACTAAAAGCAAACCGCCAAACGCCAGCAAGACATAGTCAACCTTGTCCGGATTAACTCTACTGACTGTAAACCAAAAATTTTTGCTGTTTAAAATTTTTAATGCTTCCATACGCCTTACTTCATATAGCTAATTATTTTGTATACAACCTAGCATAATGCTCGCTATCAGTCATAAGCTCCCGCTCAAAACGAAACGCTTTTGCGGTTACCAGCTTATCAAGCAGTGCCTGGTCAATTCTTTTTTCAGGAGGCGGAGCAATGGTTGACAGACTTTCAACCTTCCACTCCACAACTAACAGTAGTCCACCGGTTTTCAGTATGGCAAATGCGTTATGGATCACAGCCTCCCGCTTTTCAACCAGATGCAAGATACTACTAACAATCACAGCATCGCAGCTACCTACTTCTATCTCGGTTAAGGGTTTTTCCAAATCGGCCCTGATGACACTGGCATTACGTAAACCTGAACTGATCAAAGAGGACATGGTAGCAGCCAAGCGCTCCGGCATGATATCTACAGCAAACACATGACCGTTTTCACCAACCGCCTGAGCTGCTGGCTTACAATAAAACCCGGCTCCGCAACCAAAATCCGCTACCACATACCCCGGCCGTAAGCCTATTTGCGCCACCAATTCAGATGGATTAACAAATTTTTTCATAAGTTTAAAGAATGCTATTTTATTTTTTTTGCTTTTTAAACTATCTTTTGCAACCGCTCAATGCTTACAGCTTTGCGGCCTTCTGTGGTAACCAGCACCGCGTTCACTACTGAAGGACCGGAGTTGGAAGGTTCCATAGGCAGCCACTCTTTTCCCAAAAATCTAGACAGCACATTTTCTTTTACCACACCTATCACAGAGTCCATACTGCCGCACATGCCTACATCCGTGACATAAGCAGTGCCTTGGGGTAAAACCCTCTGATCAGCAGTAGGCACATGGGTATGGGTACCTAATACAGCAGTTACCTTTCCGTCTAAGAACCAGCCTAAGGCTACTTTTTCGCTTGTTGCTTCAGCGTGAAAATCTACCAGTATTATACCATCACCAAGCAGACTCTGGTTTTGCAATTCTTCAAAGGCAAAAAACGGGTTGGCTATAGTAGAAGGGAACTGATTTTCAAAAAAAGTAGTTCCATTTAAGTTTACAACCGTCAATTTTTCCTGGCCAACAGTTACAGTGCAAACGCCTTTACCCGGATACTCACTGCCGTAGTTTTGAGGGCGGATGAGTTCCGGAAAATCCTTGAAAGCTTGAACAGCTCGCTCGCCGCTACGAAACACATGGTTACCAGAGGTAAAAACACCCACCCCAAGTTCTTTTAAATCTTGTAAAGTCTCCGGACTGACACCCTTGCCATGAACCATATTTTCTACATTGGCCACGACCGCATCCGGCTGGTACTGTTGCTTCCAGACGGGTAAAACTTGCGCTACCGCTTGCCTGCCTAAACGCCCATAGATGTCACCGAAAAAAAGAATTTTCATACGCTCTATAAGGGATTACTACCGAGCATATTCAACAACCCTAGTTTCGCGAATCACCACGACCCTTATCTCGCCCGGGAACCGCAGCTCATTTTCCAGACGATTTGCGATCTCTCTTGCCATCTTTTGCGCTTCCAAGTCTGTAATCTGAGAAGCAGTGACAAAGGTACGCAATTCCCGTCCACCTTGTATAGCATAAGCTTTTTCTACGCCACCAAATGAAGTAGCAATGTTTTCAAGGTCAGTCAGCCTTTTTACATAGTTCTCGTAGCTATCTTTGCGCGCGCCGGGGCGTCCTCCGGAAATACTATCTGCCGCGTCCACGATCAGAGCTTCAAGCGAAAGTGGGCCTTCGTGCTTATGGGCATGCTCCGCTACATCTGTATCGTGATGGTGGGACTCTATGGCCTCTATGACCCTAATGTCTAAACCGAACTTCTCTGCAATCTTACGACCGATTTCTATATGCGTACCCTCAAGGTCCTGATCCAAAGCCTTGCCTACATCGTGGAGTAGTGCCCCTTGTTTCACTATGGAGATATCCGCGCCCAACTCTTCAGCCATCAACGCAGCTAGTTTAGCCATCTCTATGCTATGCCGTAAAACATTTTGCCCATAGCTAGTACGGAACAAGAGTCTACCTATCAGATGCATGAGCTTGGGAGGAAAGTTGGTGATACCCAACTCATAACAAGCTTGCTCGCCTGCTTGTTTGATCTCCTCGTTAATCTCGGCCTTGCTTTTCTCATACGCCTCTTCTATGCGGGCAGGATGAATGCGGCCGTCAGACACTAGTCGTTCTAAAGTTCTTTTACCGATATGCCGGCGGATTGAGTTAAAGCCGGAAACTACCACGGTGTCCGGACTGTCATCTATGAGAATTTCCACGCCCATCATCTGCTCAAAAGCTCGGATATTCCTACCTTCCTTACCAATTATCCGACCCTTTAGCTCCTCGGACGGCAATGCCACTGTTGTTGTGGTGGTCTCGGATGTAACCTCGCTAACAACGCGGTCAATGGCTTCAGCTACCACCCGCTTGGCCTCCTTGTCTGCATCTTCCCGAGCTTTGGACAAAAGCTTGCGGTGGAGTTTTATCATCTCCTCGGAAATGCTCTTTTCGGCATTTTCCATGAGGATCCGAGAGGCTTCATCGCGGGTTAACCCGGCGATTTTCTCCAGTGTGGCAAGCTGTTTAGACTTGGTTTCTTTGGCTTCCGCAAGCGCAGCATCTGCTTCCACTCGCTTGGCCTCTAACTGCTGTTTTTCAGAAGCTAACACCCGCTCTCTTTCAGCCAACTCTTTCTCACGGCGGTCTACCCGCTCTTCAAATTTGACGATCTGAGTGCGAAACTCGCCCTCCGCTTTCTTTGCCTGTTCAGCCATCTCCAAAGACCTGGTTTTAGCTTCCAGCAAGATCTCTTTTTCTTTGGTCTTAGCCTCCTCTAAAATTTTCTCAGCCCGTTGCTCTGCGCCAGCCATGCGGCTTGAAGCAAGCTTTTGCCTAACTGCGTAGCCAAGCGCTGCCCCTAAGGCTACTGCTATGACGATGTATAAATAAAACATACCAAATCCTAGTTAATTAGGATCTGGTACTATGGCTTAGATCTGATTGAGACTGTAAAGACCTTCAAGGTTCTAAAAGTTGAATCCTTGAAGTTTACTTATGGGTGCTTATGGATTTTTCTAGTCTCGTTCTTGAGACGGCTTGGTATTGCATGGACCTGCAAAAAATAGTCAAAAATCAATAAACTCTTGTCTCAACCAAAACAGCACATCCTACCAGAATCCTCTTGTCTTTTGTTTTTAAACTATACCACCACGAGCCAGCTTAGTCAAACAAAAAGAGTTTACATAAACTGCCTATCCTGATACACTGGAAAATGTCATTAACTTTATATTTTATGTCAGAAAACACTATGTGTGAGTGCGGTTGCGACGACTTGGATTTTTTTGCTCCTAAAGTTGGGCAGCCAGCACCAAAGTTTGAAAACCTGCAAAGTTATCACAAAGGCGAATTTCGCCGCTTGTCTATGCATGACTACAAAGGCAAGTGGTTAGTGCTTTTCTTTTATCCTAGGGATTTTACCTTTATCTGCCCCACGGAGATAGAAAGCTTCGGCAAACTCTATGAAGAGTTCCAGAAAAACAACTGCGAAGTTTTAGGTGCTTCAACAGACAGCGAGTATGTGCATAAAGCGTGGTACGAAACAGACAGCAGGTTAAAAGAGGTCTCGTATCCTATTATCGCTGACACAACGCAAGAGTTAGCAGAGATGTATGGAGTCTTGGACATAGACGGAAGCTCGCAGAGAGGTACTTTTGTCATTGATCCAGAAGGAGTCTTACGGTTTATGCTAGTCTCAGCTGATTCGGTAGGCAGAAACATAGAAGATACCTTACGCGTAGTCAAAGCCCTGCAAACTGGAGAACGCTGCCCTGCTAACTGGAAAACCGGGGAAAACACTTTGGGTAAAGCCTAAATAATTAACTATAAACTTAAAATTCAAAACGCAAAACTGGGAACCCAAAACTGTAGACTTGCAATTTTTACTAGTTTTAAGTTGGTATTTGAAGTTTTGACTTTTGGTTTTTGACTTAGGAGTTTTCATGCCTACATTCCAAACAAAACAATTTTCCTCGATCAACGGCGTACCCGGGTTGTCGGAGCGGCAAATGCAAGAGCATTACAAGCTCTATGAAGGGTATGTGAAAAAAGCCAACGAGATCACAGAGCTGCTAAAAACCGCTGACCAAAGCAAGGCCAACGCCACCTACTCGGACTGGCGAGCCTTGAAACTAGGGTTTAGCTTTGCGGTCAATGCCATAAAAAGCCACGAGCTGTTCTTTGAAAACCTATCCGGTAACGGCAAGCCTCCTGAAGGGCAAATAGGCCGACTTATCACAGAGCAGTTCGGGTCCTTTGAACAGTGGCTATCTGACCTTAAAGCCACCGGCCTTGCAGCCCGTGGTTGGGTTTGGCTGGCTTTTGACTGGCAGAACAATACTTTGTTCAATTATCTGGGGGATCAACATGACGCTTTTCCCATCTGGCATGCCACACCCCTTGTAGCCTTGGATGTGTATGAGCATGCGTACTTCATAGACTATGGCACTACTCGGACTGACTACATCAAAGCTTTCTGCCAAAACTTAAACTGGGAAGGTGTGGAGGCTTTTGCTTTAAAGTTAGGCATAGGTAAAACAAACTAAACCCCAACCTAAACAACACAAAAGGGTTACCCTTGAAAGAAAGGGTAACCCTTTTTTGAACTTTATGATTTCAAGAATCTGGCCACCATTTGTCGTTCTTGTTCATTTCTATCTTTCACTTTTGCCATCGTTTTCGCCCATGAAGCCTCTACCTGACTTTCAAATCTTGTTGAAGATAAGAATGGGGCGTTCTCTTCCTGAACACCCGCTTCTTGTGGCAATGTTTTCTTGACTAATGTAGGTCTACGAGTTCCAACGGTCTGTGTAGGTACAGATTTTTTTGGCATACATATTATTATTTAACCTGTTTCTTTTTCACCAGCTCTTTGCGAGCTCTTGGAGTATTGTCTTGGCGCTTGCGTACATAGTAAAGCTTGGCTTTACGAACGACCGGGGCTTTTACCACTTCCACTTTCAAAATGTTCGGACTATGTAGGGGGAAAATCCTTTCCACACCTACGCCACCTGAAATTTTGCGCACTGTAAAAGTAGCGTTAACTCCCTGACCGCCCTTGCGAGCCAAAACTAACCCTTCAAACACCTGAACGCGCTCTTTACCACCCTCACGGATGCGCTGGTGAACTTTAACCGTCTGACCGACCGCTAAGCCTAGATCTGCTTTTAACTGGGCGTTGTCGATATGTTTGATGATAGGCATAAAATAAATCTCTAATATCTTTCTACTACTTTGCTATCTAAATTTTTCAAGATTATACGTAAATCCCCCGGCAAAGGAGATACCACATGCACAGTCCTGCCATGGTGAAGTGTAAAGGCTATGGAATATGCGTGCAAGAAGTGCCGATCTAAACCCTTAATGCGCACCTGTTCGCCTCCATACAACTCATCTCCTGCTACTGGCAACCCTTCTCCGGCCAAGTGCACCCGGATCTGATGTGTCCGACCTGTATGCAACTTTACCAAAAGTAAGGTCATTTCGTCAACTCTTTTGCTGTTAATGTTGCGGGACGGGACTTGCAGTCTCTCCAGTGGGACCGCTTCTGTTAGTGCAAATTTCGCAGTTAAAAAGCCACTAAGCACCATCTTTCGAAAGTCTTTAGAGCTTTTGCCCATGGGCTTGCTTAAGGTAAACGGCTCAAGGACTTGGCCAAATACCAAAGTTAGGTAGTGTTTTTCGACTTGACGGGAAAGAAAAAGATCTCTCAAGCCTGCAAAGCTCTCTTTTGTTTTCGCTACCACAAGGCAGCCGCTTGTGTCTTTATCCAACCTATGCACTATACCCGGACGCTTTGGATCGCCCACACCTTCGAGGTTCGGATACTGGGACAGCAGCTGTTCTGCAAGCGACAAACCCTTATGCCCAGCACCCGGATGAACCACCAAGCCGGCTGGCTTGTCCACCACTAACACATCTTCATCTTCGTACAAAACCGGGATTGGTTGCAAACTTTGCGGTGCTACCTTTTGCTTGTCACTAAGCTCAAGCTCAACTTGATCACCGATACAGAGCTTGACCCCTGTTTTTTTAGGAGTTTGCCCGTTAACCAGCACTTGACCTTGACGGATCAAAAGCTGCACCTGATGGCGCGCTACACTTAAAACAGAGGCTAAAAACACGTCCAACCTCTGCCCGTCTGTCTTAACAGGAAATATTTTTTGGTTCACCTCGGACATTTAAGATAATTATAACTATAACTATGACAATGGCTAAAATAAAGAAATGAGAAGTAAGAGTTGTGAATTTAGAACATAGCAACTTAAGGCCATAACCTGAACCCGAAATCTACCCCTCTCCTAAATCTAGCCACCTCCTAAGATAGGAGCTTCCCATCTTCTTCCCCTCCTAAGATAGGAGGGGTTAGGGGAGGTATGGTATTTAAAACTTTTCGTACCCCACTCAAGCCTCCCCTACCCTAGGGGAGGAAAGGGGAGCCAAGAGCCAACCTTTAGGACTAAAGAGTAAAGCAGTAAAAAAACCAAATATCTTCAAAGCAAGTCGGGGCGATTTTTTTTTGTTACTTTTAGACTCTGCTCTTCCCGCCAAGTTTGGATTTTTTGGTGGTTACCGCTTCTAAGCACCTCTGGTACTGATAAATTCATTAATTTGCCCTTAGACTTAACCTTCCACTGCACTGGTTTGGTAAAGTGCGGATACTCTAACAGCTTGCCTGTAAACGATTCGTCTTGTGCTGACTCTGACTTGCCAAGCACTCCGGGGATGTGTCGCATCACAGCTTCTGCTATGACCAAGCTTGGCAACTCACCTCCCATTAACACATAGTCACCTATAGACAGTTCTAGGTCTACAAATTTTGACACCCGGCTATCTACTCCTTCGTAACGACCAGAAATAAAAACTAAACGGTTGGCTTGCGACAAACTCTTTGCCATGGTCTGGGTAAATTTTTTGCCCGAAGCTGACAACAGTACGACTTTTGTGCCACTGCTTTTCCGGTTACTATTAATGCCTTGCTTTAAAACGCTTTTTAGCGCTTTATAAACAACATCTGGACGCAACACCATACCTACACCGCCACCAAACGGCCGATCATCTACTGTTTTCCGAGCATCAACACCAAACTCCCGCAAATTGACCGTCTGCCAATTAACCAACCCGCGACTGATGGCGCGAGCAACTATGCCCATCTTGGCATAGCGGGACAGAAAATCAGGAAACAAACTTATAAATGTAAAATTAACCGGTTTTTGCTTTGACATATAGCATAGTCTAACAAAAAACCGCATAGCTTGACCAGCCAAAGCGGTTTTCTGAAAAGCTGAACCTGCTATCTTATGCCCACGAAAGACTGAGCCGAACCCTCAGATGACATAACAGTCACGCTGTTTTGTCCTGTAGGCAAATACTGGGGCAGCAGTGCATTGAGCTGGTTGCCGTTGTACGAGGTCAAACCATACCCAGCCTCAGCCCCGTTGACGTAGACACTGTTACCGCTTGGACAGAAGTTACCCCAGACTACCAGATACTTGCCTCTTTCAGCATAGCCATCTGTATACATACCAGTTTGGGGATCATACCCTTGGACTGCGGATATGTAAGGCAGTGATGGAGTGATAAGAAACTCTATAGGATTGGAGACCACGGTTTGACCAGAGGAGTTCTGATAGCTCACGCGGATGGTCTGCAAACTAGGGTATGACAACCTAACACTGGTTAGTGGGACATTTATCTGGTTACCATTGGAAGATGACAAGTTTCCAATCCTAGTTCCTCCGATATCAGCGGTTATACCAGTTGCAGGAAACTTACCCCACAAAACCAGATACTTGCCAGAGGTGGCTTGGTAGTTGTTATAGCCGCAAGTATTTGTGAAGCCTTGGGCTGATGTCAACTCCAATGGTTGCGCACAAGTTTTAGGTTGTATGTCTATCTGCTGACTAGCTAGCGCCTGTCCACTGTCGTTGACCACAGTGACAGTGTATATGGTCGAAGCGCCACCTGCGCCCAACGAAGCATTAAAAGATCCTGATGGGGTAAGCGAAGCCATGCCGCTTACTCGTGCATTTGTATAGTTGATGCCATTGACGAAAATCCTAGCTGGCACCGTTGCTGTCGCACTAACAGTAACTGCTTGAGCAGCTTCACTAGTACAGATCTGCACCTGTGCCGGGGCGGTTAAGGTAGCCGAGGCGGCACAACCATTTTGATTGGGCGTAACAGTCAACTGACTTCCGGAAACCGGAACCGCTCCGGTATCCAGCAAAGTAAGCAGGAATGTTTTGGGGTTCGGACCCATAGTTACAACAGCAGAACCGTTAAATATGCCGTCTTTTTCAGGATCACTTAAGGCAAACAAAATGTTGTTCTGCACATCAGCTACAGTACCAACACGATTGGCAGTAGCATAGACTGTTATATTTTTAGTTTGTCCTGAACATATAGTAGGATTCGCGTCATAAGAATAGATAGTACCAGTGGGACCACATGTTGGAACTGCAATTGTTTTTTTGCTCCGCAAGTAATCATTAAAATAGAGCTCTACAGTAAGCTGACCAGAAATCCTAGGCAATAAACTCGCTGACAAATGATAATTCCCGGTCGTTTCTTCCTTTAACTCTATCGTAGATATGACACCTGCTGGATTTAGCACTTTAACATAACCCCTTCTTCCAGACTCTGCATTTTTAATATCTGCGGTAATTCCCACCTGAGGGCTATCTGGAGTACAAGTAATCTTTTCATCGATCACCAATGAATAAGTCGCGCAGTCGTCATGGCGATTCACTCTTAAATATTGACTACCAATCTCCTGCATAGTAGACAGCTGGTATAGCCTAAAGGTAATACCACTCTCTGGTGAGATATTTTTTGCCAATACTGTGAAGCTTCCTCCGTAGCCACCAGTTGTATCTGGTGTCTCAAACAAGGCAACATAGCTACCACCTGGAAATAATGGTGAGTAAGACCCTTCCGTAAGCTTTATTCCAAATGGCACATTACCTTTAGCAGAGAGAACCGCGGCCTTGCCGGGATCGGTATCACTACAGTAACTGACGACCTTGTAAGTCTCGCCTGTCCATGAAGCAGCAGGAGTGGTTGTCGTGCCACTTCCACCTCCGCCCGTCCCACCATCTACCGGAAGCTGGGTAACCTCTATGGCTTTCACTTCAGTCCACGCTATCCAAGAAGGTGAGGCAATGGAGGTGATTTTTAAGCTCCGAAAATTCACATACACTGCCGGCACCTCAAAGATTTCCCATTTTGATGTTGATAAGGCTTTTTCCAAAGTGCCAATTTTTACCTCTCCCATACCATCAACCTTGGGGATATAAAATTCGTGTTTAGACAAGCCTTCCGGTTGCTGAGCAACTCGCAAACATAGCTTGGCGATGTTTTTATTACTGCCCAAATCGAACTTTATCCCTTGTGGTGCATAGTCGCCAGAATTCCAAAAAGTAGAAGTGTTGTTATCTATAGCAAGCTTTGGTGGATTAGTTGTCAGGCTCTTTGTAGCAGTCGCATCTGTGAAAATCTGAGGCGCTCGCTCGCAAAGCAGTTGGTTAGGGTCATCTGCCCCTACAGGCGGTATCCCTGGTTTTGCCCAAGAAAACTTGGCCACTGCAGGACCAGTAGCGTCATAGTATTCAACTTTGACAATGTGGTTGCCTTTTAAAATATTTTTAGTAAATGTGAAGTCTGTCTGACTGCCGGATGTATATTGGTCAAAAATCAAACTGTTGTCCAAATACGCCCTCATCCCGTCATCCTTTTTGACAGTAAACTGGTAGTCCCCACCCTCGAAATAAAACCAGCCTTCCCAAGTAGCACTGAACCTGTCAGCTGCAACATAGGCTGAAGGGCTGCCAGTGCCCCAGTCAAAATCAATAGCAGCATCATTGCGACTCGATTTGAAGGTTTCAAAATATCCATAGCCAGAGCCCTCATTATAGTTGTAATAGCAACCCAAAAATGAGCCTGAAGGCGGATAGCTAGGACACCTATAGGCTCTACGTAGACGAGTATACCCTGCGTATGAACTCAAGGCTTTTACTATGGGGTTGTCCTGATTTCCATTGATGGAAATTAGGGCCATAAGAAGCGCTCCAACCGTCAGCACGCCGGCAAGTGCTATAGCAAAGATGGCCCTTGGTTTTACAAGCACAGAAGCTACTTTTGATGCTGCCTTAGCAAAAGCTCGACCCGGCCTCGTCTGCGAACCACTTGTGGTTCTATTTGTGTCTGTCATTTTTGTTTTTGTTTTGCCTTAGGGACTATTTTGGTCCTTACGGTGCTGTTAATAATTGTTTATGATAGTTATGAATTCAGTGTTGGAGCTGTATCTAATCTCAGGATTGTATAGGGCTATACCGTAGTCACCGGGCATGACATTATTAAGTTTAATGTTTACCTGGCTGTCTGAACTGTATTCTATATTTGAAGAGAACGGCCCATATCCGAGCACGGTATTTGAAAGACAGTTGCCGTAAACTATCATGTAGCCATCTGAAAGGACATGACTTGTATAAGAACCATTATCATACCCCTGAATTCCTGTTATAACTGGCCTGCAGGCTATGTTGAAAAAATATGTATTTGAAACCC
>CAYYEK010000001.1:0-36142 GCA_964470855.1 uncultured Candidatus Saccharibacteria bacterium | reverse complement strand
CCTGTCTTGAACCACAAAAGCCGCGTTATCTGGATACCCAACCTGCAGTTTTACATTGAGCTGGGTGTCGCTACGATAATCAATATACGAGTTTCCCGGTCCATACAATAACTCAGCATTTCCTAGACACTCCCCATAAATTATGGCGTATTCACCATTTATCGCAGTACTGTTGTTATATCCGTTGGAATCATAGCCTTGTACCCCATTGATAGTGGGGCTACAAGAATCCACGCTACTCGACTCGCCATATCCTGACAAATCATAATTCGCGCTACCGTACATAGGTTGCAAACGGGAGATTTTACCCCCCCGAGATACAGACATCGCACTTACAACTACTGCTGCGACCACAAGCAAAAAAACTGCAGCCATAACCACAATCTGCCTTACAGAAAACCTAAGCATTCCTGATTTCTGCTCCGACTTAGACGATATCCCAGGCTGCTTGGCAGCAGAACGACGAACCACTGTCTTGGCTGACATATCTTTTTCCCTTCAAAAAAGCTTGTTTTGGCTTTTTATGCACTAATTGTATTTTTGTTTCAGAGGTTTTTTATCTATCTATGTAATTATAGCAATTATTAATAAAAAAATCAATAATCTTGTATAATTATACTTTCAAAAAAATACAAACATACAAAGCTAGGCTACTATCTTGAAAAAAATTTTGTAATACTACTCCAAAAAAATCTCTTAACTACTTTACCCTAATACAAAAACCGCCTAGCTTGACCAGCCAAAGCGGTTTTCTTTTTCTAAGTCTAGATGTTAAAGTCGTCAGTATCGTCATCCATCTGCGCTGGAGCGCTGTTGGATGTGTCCTGATGGTGGCTTGGCCTATGGGAACCTTCTGGTTCATAGATCTTCAGGTTAACCCGTGCCTTGTGCTTTGCGCCCACCACTCTAAGTAGAGTGCGGATCGCTTTGGCTGTTTGACCTTGCCTACCTATGACCTGCCCCATATCTTTGGGGTTGATGTGTAAGGTGATAAGGACACCCATCTCGTCCACCACTCTTTCAGTGCGAACATCTTGTGGGTTATCTACCAAAGCTTTCACAACAAACTCTACAAACTGCTCATCTTGTTCTATAGCAGACATAGCTTCTTTTCCGTATTAATCTCTAGGAGAGAAATCTAGCTTTCGACCTTTCCATTAAGCCAGTACTAGAACTAGTATATCCACATGGAACCTTAAAGTCAATAAGGGGGTTTCAAAAATTGTCAGTATCCAAGCGAAACTACCTCTTAACAACTGGAATAGAAATTGTGTTTGACTGACCGCGAGAATTGCTCACCGCAAAAGTTGCAGTCCCGGCGCCAGGGCCTAGTTTAATGTTAATCTGGCTGTAAGTTCCGGATGGCTGCATCCCTTGCCAGTCTATAGTTCCACTCACACTTCCGGCGGAGACGAGGGAGTTCCCGCTTGAAGGAAAAGTCCCATACAGAACTACGTAAGTGTTTTCATACGCTATGTCGCTGGTATACTGCGGGGTAGCATTTGGATCAAAACCTTGAGCTCCATCTATACTATTACCGCAAGCCGCATCGCTCCTGTATACGACCACGCCAGCACCCTGAACGAAATTATCGCTAATTGTACTTTTGATGTTAAAAGTCACGCCTGAAGTCACACCCATTTTTTCTGCATCTACAGTGAATGTCACGTCATTAGCGTCTGTGACCTTTTCCGTCGGCACAGGTGAGTAGGTACCACTACCAACTACCACAACACCTTCACCAAAAGGCGTGTCTATCCTAGCGGTCAATTTAGCGGTTTTGGCAAACCCTCTTAGGCCACAAGTACTTAAATCAATAGTCTGCAAAGCTGTGTCGTTTATAAGAATAGAGCCGGTGGGCGCACAAGCTTTGTTGTCTTGCACCGTAAGTTCAGGAGCCATAGCGATTATGCGTTGATTGGGGTCACCGCTACCATCACGAACTAGCGTAAACAGCACTTTGTCTCCATTTTTTCCGTCTATGCCTAAAACATACCTAGATCTTACTTCGGTGGCGCGAGCCTCAACCCGCATCAACTCTCCGCGATCTGTGCCGTTCCAGAAAATATGAAGCCCAGCCGCAGTCGTAGAACCATTAGTCACGCTTAGGTTATCGGTAAACGATTTGATACCATTACCACCTAAACACGCAGCATACACACTCCCAACCGTGATGCTGGATGAGATAAGAGGATTACATATGTCGGTTGTATCAACCTTGATAGTCAAGGTTTTGCTGTCTATAACCGCACTGGTTAGATAATCTTTCAGCGAAATTACCGCTGTCAGAGTTTTACCTGAAGTGTAGTTAAAGTCTTGTGTAGTCAAACTCCGCGTCCAAGTGCCTGTGTTGTTGTTTGATTCAGGTTTAAGAATGGAAGGATAGTTACTATCTTTGATATTTGTGATTTCCACTTTTCCTGTCCCTTGGGTCACTATGACCTTCACATCTGAGACATTTCCTTCCGGGGCGGTCCCACCAATCTTTCCTTGTGTACACTGATATACGGTTGGAGTAGTCAGCTGTACTGAACCTTTAGTTCCACAATTATCTTGGCGGGTTACCTTAATTGAACTCTCCACCGATTTTGATGTGATATCTCTCAAGGCAAAAGTCACGGATGTATTGTCGCCTGCCTTGAATTTATTCGCGTCGACCACATAAGTCACTGTGGTTGCAGCGCCAATAAACCGAGGTAATTCTGGAGCGTAGTAGTTGGCATTTTGACTTGAGATCACCTGTTCTACGTCTTTGGCTCCGGTAATTATATTCAAGGTTATTGTAGATGTATTACAAGAGTCCACAACCGCCGGTCCAGAAATTTTGCTTAATCCTAGACCAGGCACCGTGCCTGTACCGCCCCCGCCCGAAGCTGAGCTTGTTTTAGCCCAGGACAATTTAGCTGCTGCCAAGCCTGTTGACTCATAATACTCAACCCTAACTCTGTGGATACCAGATGTAAGTTGGGACGTAAAAGTGAATTTTTCGTTAGCCTCAGAATAAAAGCGATCAAAAACCAGCTTATTGTCAAGAAACACCCTCATACCAGTGTCTTTCACAGCCGTAAAAGTATACTCACCGGACTCAAAGTTAAAGTCACCCTCCCACCTAGCGCTAAAATAATCCGAAGGTACGACCGATTCTGGAGAACCGTTCAGCCAGTCAAAACTTATTTGATTAACGTTGCGAGTGACTAAAAAATTAGCCGGGTTAAAATAATCTGTTCCACTGTATTTATAGTAACAACCTCTCCACGCATTTTGGGGGACTATGGTCGGACAACCTGTTGTATTATTGTTTAGATACCTATACTTAGTCACTTCTGTCGGGTACAAAAGCCCGGCATAAGCTCCTAAGGCTCTAACCACAGGATTATTCTGGTCACCATTGACCGCCACTACGGCCAAAAGCAAAGCAGTGCTAACCACAACAGCTGAAAACACTGCTGTAAACAAGACCTTAGGACTGATCAGTGCCTTTACAAAGTCTTGAGCAGTAAATTTATACTGCCTGGATTTCCGGGCTGCTGGACCAACGCCAGCAGAGTTACTCTCTTGCATTTTTTTGTTTTTTTTCTGACAGTTGTAAAAAGACTATTTTGGTCCTTAAATCAACTATCTTTGATTAATTTTTTGTTTCTTTTGGAGGCAAAGATTGCCTTATTTAGATACAGTATATCAGATATTTCATAAAAAGTCAAAACCACCGCATAAGCAGTGGTTTACTATAGTGAGTTTATAATAAGAATTTATTACTGTTCCCTTATTCGCCTTCACTCGTAGTGTTGAGTTCCTGATTTTGGACCTCTGTAGGTGCAGATTCTGTTACTGGCTCTGATTTTTCTTCTTCTTTTTTCTCTACAGATTCGGGCTTTGCAACTTCAGGAGCCTTCTTAGGGAGCGTAAACGCCTTCACCTTGGGCTTGCTCAGCAATCCGTTTGTGACAAAAAGATTATGAACAGTAGGGGACAGCTGGACATTTTGCCCAAGCCAATACTCAACTCGTTCTTTATCCTTAACTAAAAGGGCTTTGGTCCGTGGATTAAAACTTGCCAAAACTTCTAAGAATTTCTTTTTGGGCGCAGCTGTTTTCGTGGTAACAACAACCCTAAACTCCGGCCGGTTTTTCTTGCCGGTTCTTTGTAATCTGATCGTAAGCATAAAATTTGTAAATCAATGTTACCAAAAAAGCGGTTGTTTCGTCAAATATTGAAGTTTCTACGAGAAATATGGACTATTTGGCATAAGCCGTAGCCTGATCAAACTTTATGCTTAAAATCTTTGAAACACCATCATCCCCCATGGTCACGCCATACAAGGTAGAGCTTTGCGCCATAGTCTCACGGTTGTGGGTGATGGTTAAAAACTGAGTCTGATGAGCCAAAGTGCCTAAAATCTGCCCAAAACGGATAGTGTTGGACTCGTCTAAGGCCGCATCCACTTCATCTAAGACCACAAACGGGGAAGGGAAGCACGACAAAAGGGAACATAAAAGCGCTATGGCTGTCAAAGCTCGTTCCCCCCCAGACAAAGCCTGCACAGAAGCCAGTTTTTTCCCAGGAGGGGTTGCTTTGATATCTACTCCCAATACTTGGTCCTGCCCTTGCTCATACTGCTGTAAAAGCCGCTCTTCGGGACGCAAATCAGCTTCTACATCACCACTTTCCACCTCACCAGACTCCGGTTTTTTTTCATCCGGGATCATCTGGTTTTTCAATATGGACAAGCTCGCCTTGCCGCCGCCAAATAACATACGGAAGTAATTTTCAAACTTTTCATTAACCTGATGAAAAGCTGTTTGAAATTTTCCCTTGATATGCATGTCAAGCTCGTCTAGTACGCTTCTTAAATCTTCCATTGCTTTTCGCAAATCCTGCACCTGCCCAGAAAGGTTACTGAATCTAGCATCGGTTTCTTGGTATTCTTGCATTGTCATCTCATCCACCCCACCAATCTGCTCCAACTGCGATCTAGCACGAGCTATCCTACTCTCCAAGTCAGGGGTGGTGGCAGGCGTGTGATCTTGTCGTATAGACTCCAGTTCCTCCGGCCCAAAAAAGTCTACGATCTCTTTTTCCAACAAACGAAGTTCGGTCTCTATCCTTGCAAGCTCTACCTCTAACTCCGTGAGCTCTCCTTGTTTAGCGTCTAGCAAACTTTGCAAATCTCGCAGGCTGTTCTCTACCTCTCCCAGGCCCTTCCTGCGTTCTTTTGCTTCCTGATCAAAATTTAAAAGCAAATTTTCATACTGCTCGATCTGTTTGGTGAGCGCTTCAAGATCCCGATCAATCTGCTGTTGTTGCCCGGTAATTTCTAAAGCTAGTTCATTATGGGTTTTCGCACCGGTTTTTGACAGCTCCAGCTCCAAATCCAGCTG
Source organism: uncultured Candidatus Saccharibacteria bacterium (assembly GCA_964470855.1). Classification (GTDB taxonomy): domain Bacteria; phylum Patescibacteriota; class Doudnabacteria; order UBA920; family UBA920; genus CAYYEK01. The sequence continues at coordinate 30,764 of CAYYEK010000001.1, read as the reverse complement.
CTTTTGTTTTAACTCGCCCAATCGTTTTACTTTCACCTGCAGCCCAGCCTGTCTGCCGGCTCTGCTAGAGACGATAAGTTTTACCTCTTGCTCAAGCTTTGTTCTGGCAGAGGACAACTCGGTCAATTCTTCTTTTAGATCGGTCTGAACAGCTTCAGGTGCGGTTTTCGCCAATCCGAATTTCTGTCTGATCCCAAAAAGCCTTTTTTTTATTTCAGTCACTATACCAAACGCCTGCTCTATACTTTCGCACTTTCCCAACCCAGCCTCCAGTTCTGCCACAGCCTCCTCGACTTCAAGTACTATACTAGAAGCTGTGGTTTGGGATAACGGTTGTTTTGAAGCGAGCTGGAGATATATGCGATCTAATTTACCAATCAGGTCATTCAAATTCTGCTCAAGCGTTTTTTCTTGAGCCTCTAACTCTAAAATGTTTTGCCGATCTTCTGAGCTTTCCTTTTCTAAACGGACCTCCTCATCGCGCAACTGACTTAGCTCGGAAGCTAAGACTTCTGGACTTACCGATCCCCCTGTTTTCAAACTTAGTATCTTGCCAGACAACATGCTTTTCTTTTCCAAAAGCGAATTTTTCTGATAAGAAAGGTCGTTGATCTGGGTACGGATTTGACTAAACTTACCCCCCAAACCGGTCTCTTTTTCAATCAACGAGTTTTTCCTCTCTGTAAGAACATCTTGTTGCTGCCGAAGTTCTTGTTTCTGCTCTGTCGTCCGGTTAATCCTCTGTTGAACCTCGTGCAATTTTTTAGTGTGCGTGAAGTATTGACCACCCCAAAACTCACGCAGCAAAACCCGTACTTCAGTCTCCAACTGTTCACGAGCCTCCATTTTTTTCGCTTGTCTGCGTAAACTCTTCAGCCTTGGTTCTATCTCAGCTAGTACATCTTCAACACGCATCAGGTTCTGGGCTGTTTGTTCAAGCCTTTTCAAAGTTCTTTCTCGCCTTAACTGGTAAACTTTCACTCCACTAGCCTCATCTAAAAGCCCTTTTATCTCCCCGGGCCCGGACATTATTAACGCATCTATAGTTCCCTGGCCTATAACCGTATAGCGGGAAGTACCAATGTTGCTTTTTAAAACCAAATCTACCACATCCATCAAACGAGCCTTTTGTCCGTTGATCAGGTATTCACTCTCGCCAGTCCGATCAATTCTTCTGCCAATACTCACCTCAGGCGCGTCTAAGGGTATAATGCGGTCCGAGTTATCAAAAGTGGCCACTACCTCGGCAAAACCCGCTCGCACCTTTTTATCACTGCCGGCAAAAACCACATCGTCGCTTTTCTTACCTCGCAACATTTTCGAACTTTGCTCACCCAAAACCCACCTGACACTGTCGGCTACATTACTTTTGCCACTCCCGTTTGGTCCCACCACAGCGGTGATACCAGGTTCAAACTCCATGGTGGTTTTGTGGGCAAAAGATTTAAAACCTTGTATTTCCAACCGCTTTAAGTACATTTGTTTTTGTTAAAATATTTTCCGTTCAAAACTTAGCTTTTAACCACGTTCTTCCCATTACACAGCCCCGCTCTTCAAGGCGTTCTCTGCTGCCGCAACCTCGGCCTCCTGCTTTGAAGGGCCTTTCCCTCGACCTATTTCTTGGTTTTCCACAAACACAGCGACCACAAATTCCTTGTCGTGATCTGGGCCGTGCTCGGATACCACACCATAGGAAGGAGTAACCCCTTTTTGTTCCTGCACCATCTCTTGCAATTTGCTTTTAGGGTCCAAATACGAACCAGAGGAAATAATGCTTGGCAAAGCTGTTAAAACTTTATCTGTTATAAACTTTTTAGCCTGCTCATACCCTAAGTCTAAGTAAACAGCGCCTATCAAAGCTTCAAGGGCGTTTGCCAAGATGACTTGCCTTGCCCGACCAGTGTCCTTTGCCTCACCGCGAGACATAAGTAAGTACTGCTCTAATCCGATATTTTTAGCGATCTCTGAAAGCATCTTATAGTTCACCAACGCAGATCTAAAATTCGTCAGCTCACCTTCAGAGTGGGGATAGTTGGCGTACAAGTGTTCAGTAGAGATCAGCTCCAACACCGCGTCTCCCAAAAATTCCAGACGCTCGTTGTGAGGCAAATTAAAAGACCTATGTTCATTGATGTACGAACGGTGTGTACAAGCGGAGATATAAAGGTTTATGTCTTTTATTTCAAAGCCCAGCAACTGCTCGGCTTCCAGTTTAGTAATCATCTTGCTACTTTCATGCAAAATGTAAAAGTCAAAACTGAAATGTAGCGTCAATTCACCGGACTACATTCACTTTTTGATTTTTACATTTTTTAATGTTCATAAAACAAAGCTTTGCAGCCTTGTAATCTTTAACCCCCTCGGTATAGCCACCCTTACATACTCCGGTCTGATAACAAACGAATGATAGGCATTCTGCCAGTTTGTCTTCAAATAAAGTACCCTGTACGGGTGGTTCACTGGCCCGCCATGAACCCGAAGTATTCTGAATGGGTGGTTCACTGGCCTGCCAGACGTAGCCTACGGCGAAGGCTGGTGGGCGCATCTGGATTCGAACCAGAGACCTCAAACACGTCAAGTTTGCGCTCTAACCAACTGAGCTATGCGCCCCCAACCAACCTATTTTCAAATGCAACTAACCGCGCTTATCTTAACACAAATAATCAGCCAAAAGCAAGCAAAAGCGGCCTGTCAGGCCGCTACTGCTTCCACCCTCAACTCATCCTGGTGAGAAGCTGGTCTGGGTTTATCTTTTGGAACAACATCCTTCACTAGTTCATAAAATTCTTCTTGCTCAACTGTTTCTTTTTTCACAAGCAGAGCTGCTATGCTGTTCAAGTATGTACGATGTTGTGTTAAAACTTCCGTGGCACGCTGAAGCTGCTCACGCATTATTCGTCGTATTTCTGCGTCTATTTTTGCTGCCACTTCCTCGCTGTAATTTTTATGCTCAGCCAGCTCTCTTCCTAAAAATACCATCTCCGAAGGGTCAGTAAGCGCTACCGGGCCAAGCTCAGCACTCATCCCATGCACTGTAACCATTTTTTTTGCTATGCCAGTAGCCACCTTTAAGTCGTTGGAGGCTCCGGTGGTAAGTTCTCCGAAAACTAACAATTCCGCAGCATATCCACCTAAAAGTGAAGCTATCTCGTCAAGAAAACTGTTTTTGGTTTTCATATGTTTATCCTCGGTAGGAAGTTTCATGGTATACCCAGCCGCTCTTCCGCGAGAAAGGATCGTAATCTTATGCACTGGATCAGCTTCCGGCAACACCGCACCAACCAACGCATGACCACCTTCGTGATATGCCGTAACTTCTTTTTCCTTAGCAGAAAGTATGTGGCTGCTCCTTTTTGGACCAAGAATAACTTTTTCTATAGCCTCCCTTAGGTCTGCAGTTCCAACTTCTTTTTTGTCTTGTCTTGCCGCCAAGATGGCTCCTTCATTGAGCAAGTTTGCCAAATCCGCACCGGAAAATCCCGGAGTGCGCTCAGCGATATTACGCAAATTCACATTTGTAGCCAAAGGCTTGTTTTTGGCATGAACTTTCAAAATCTCTTCCCGGTCATTTATGTCCGGCAGATCCAAAACCACTTGTCTGTCAAACCTTCCAGGCCTGAGCAGGGCCGGATCCAAGACGTCAGGCCGGTTGGTAGCGGCTAAGACTATGACATTGGTATCTGTATCAAAACCATCCATTTCAACCAGAATCTGGTTTAAAGTTTGTTCACGCTCGTCATGACCACCACCAAGGCCAGTCCCGCGCTGTCTACCCACGGCGTCTATCTCATCTATAAACACAATGCAAGGGCTATTGCGCTTGGCCTTTCTAAATAAATCCCTAACGCGGCTAGCGCCTACTCCAACAAACATCTCTACAAACTCCGAGCCGGAGATGTGGAAAAAAGGTACATTGGCCTCTCCGGCTACAGCTCTTGCAAGTAGAGTTTTCCCAACACCAGGACTACCCAACAAAAGTATACCCTTAGGAGTTTTTGCCCCAAGCTGTAAGTATTTTTGAGGAAAACGTAAAAAATCCACCACTTCTCTTAGCTCCTCCTTGGCTTCTTTAGCACCAGCTACATCTGTAAACTTTACTTTATTTTTCCGCTCATCAGACAACCTTACCGAACTTTGGCCAAACGACATAGCTCGATTGTTTGAACCTTGCACCTGACGCATAAAAAAGTATATGACCAAAATCACGAGCAAAAACGGCAGCAGGATCGGCAGTATACCTCCTACTAAGCTTGCCCATACTCCAGCTGACTTGTATTCGATCTGTACCCCACGAATCTGATCTGTAGATATACCGCTATCTTTAAGCAAGCTTACTATATCTGTGCCCTTTCCCAGATTCGCCTCAAATACCGTACTACTGTCTTTAAGTTTTGCCCTAACTTCCTCCCCTAGGACCTCAAGTCGCTCGATCTTATCCTGGCTGATCAAATTAACGATTTCAGAGATCGCAACAGTATTTGTAGGCTTGTACGAACCAAGCCCACCCAAGGAAAGTGTGATTAAGAAAAAAACGGCTAAAACTAGCAAGATATTTCTAATAATTTTCCACATAACTATAGTTTAAAAAGAAGAAAGTTGTTCTATTTAGGATTGGTTAAGTTACTATAGTTTACCTAAATAACCCCAGTCTTTCAACCTAAGGACAAGACCGGAAGTGAACTATAAACAACGGTTTAAATTACTATACATTTGGTGCCCGCAAGAGGACTCCCCGTCATAGACGGGTGCGCCTAGGGCGCAGAACCTCTACGAAGTTTCTTACTATGTTCTAGTACAACGCGTGTATGCGTATCGTACAGATGGTGCCCAGGAGAGGACTCGAACCTCCACAGGATTTCTCCCACATGGTCCTAAGCCATGCGCGTATACCAATTCCGCCACCTGGGCACAAATTAATTCCGCTAGATACATTTACTTTGCAAACACTAACCCCTCACTTGAGCCTACCTGCTCTTCCATAGTCGCGCTTATCCTGCGAGGTCCCGACCTGTCGGGACGAAACAGGAGACAAGGGAAGGTTCCGCCACATGAGCTAAAAAACAATTCTTAAACCGCAATTAGCATACACTATACATAAAAATCAAAAAAAAAGCAAAGTCTTTTTGCTGACCTTGCTTTCTTTACTAAATTTTACAAAATTTAAGAACCTACGCATTTGGCCGAGATCGAGGCAAAATACGAGGATTATTTGAAGGCGTAGTACTACTACGGTGAAAATAACCGCAGTATTTTAACGAAGAGATCGGTCAAAAGCTGTTTTAAAAGGAATTTTTAATGTATAAAAGTGTGCGGTGCGTAGGTACTAAATTTATCTAAACAACGACCCTGTCCCCAAAGTCACTGCATTGGTCACTATATTTACCACAGTCCAAGCGAGCAATACAGCTACTAAACCGATGATAGCCGCTGTCATGGTAGAGCGGCCTTTCTTGGCCATTTCATCACTACCACGAGACATAAGATACTGGTAACCACCAATCATCATAAATAGCACTGCTATCACGCCAGCTAAAACCAATAAAAAGTTGAGCACTACCTTTATAACTTCACCAACACTCCTGCTTCCTGCTAACGACCCCTGCTCACCTTTCACCAAATCTGCAGGCAAACAAAGCCCAGTCGCGGGATCCAGCACCAAACCCAGACCAGAGCAGTCCAAATCCTTATTCAAATCCACCGGATTGGGAGAAACATCTGTTTCTTTTGGTGGAGTTTTTCCCTGGCCTATAGGTGGCACTTCTACTTTGATATCAGGCAAAACAGAAAGGTCAGTTGCTTTGACAACCTTAACAGTTGATTGGGCAGACATCCCTTGATAAGTAAGATTAATAAAGTAGTCACCAACAGGTATAGCCACAGGAAGCTCAGCAGAGATCACCCCTTTGCCCTCATCCACGTTACTAATAGACAATGAAATATCACCTAAAGCGACTTGGATACTATCAGTTTGCGAAACAGCGCTAGAATTTATCTGAAAGCTCAAAATTCCACCCTGTTCAACTAGACCCATCTTGCACTCTTTGGTATCACTTTTCAAACAACCAAAGACCTCTAATATTTTTAACTCCTGCTGTGCCGAGGCGGTGTTGACTTGCAGCCAGTTTGAAAGCACTCGGCTGGCTGTACTACCAGACTCTTTGACTAAGACGTTTAAACTATACTCCCCGGGCTTTGCCGACTCTGGTACGCGAAATGTTACGGTATTGTTTTTTTTAGAAACAAACTTTGGAAGACCTGTGCTTTCAAAACAACGGTCTTTAGCGTCATTGACATACACGCAAAACTCCTTCTCCAACAAACTATCACCACTTACTATGAGTTTCACTTGATCGCCCGGTAAAGCAGCTTCTGGCACCACTCGCAAGCTAGGTTCCGCGGCTGTCACACCCATCCCAACAGTTAAAAATAACAACGCAAATAGTAATGTGAACACTTTTTTCATAAAATATTATTCATCTGGGTTACCAGTAGATATGGCACGCTCAACAACATTAACCAACATATAAGACAAGATGACTATGATGAGTCCGTAGATGGCGTACATCACGGTTTTTCTGCCGTTCTTGGCTTTGTCTTCATTGCCCGCTGAGGTTAGGTATATAAACCCTCCTATGATAATCATTAAAACCGCCAGGGCCAGAAGCAAAGCGAGCAAAAATCTGATCACTCCAACTATGAGTCCGCCTATGGAAGTCGCACCAGCGATATCGCCAGTAGTATTAAACTCTCCTTTTATAGCCTCTAGGCCATCCCGTATCTTCCCATCACCAGACGCAACTTGCTGACCACCGCCCGTTCCGGTTGTTCCACCTCCCGTAGGGTTCTGACCTCCTGTATTTGTCCCTCCACTTCCTGTCTGCCCGCTACCGGTACCAGCCTCAGCTGTAGCAACGGGCAGATCTTGTTTGATAAGGTAGAGTTTGGCCTGATTTTCGCCTTTTAAAGTATAAAACAACGAATATATTTTGCCAGCGGGTAGTTCTGGGATGTTTACCGTTAACTGGTCATCACTCCGTACAGAATGGAGTAGCTCAGTAAACTTTTTATTCTCATTCTCCAAATAAACAAATTCAACAGCTTCTGCTGGTTCATTATTTTGGCCACTTCTGTTTGTAAATTTTAATACCACAACACCCTCGGAAAACAGCTTTGCTGTAGTGCATTTTTCTGAATCTCCTTTAGGACAGCTGCTTTGTATTGCAGCACCCAACGACTGGGCGTTGGCAAGGCGTGGCGTTAGCAACAAAAAAAGAATTGCAAGGGTTATGATGATTTTATTTTTCATAAGTTTTGATTTCTCAAAAAACGAACAGTCGCTTACTAAGAAACCACCACCGTGCTGCGCCGGAGCTTAAGCTTTTTCTAACTTGCCAGCGCAGCACGATGATAAACTAGGCACCCATATCTTCTTCTGAAAAGAAGCTGTTTACCACTTGTGCTATGACGTAGGCCATGATGATAATGATCAAACCGATGATAGCGTTGATCACTGCTTTTCTGCCAGACTTAGCACGCTCTTCATTGCCTGCTGATGTGATGTACAAAAACCCACCAATGATGATGACCAAAACATCTATCGCCAAAACTATAGCTAGTATCCAGTTTATGACTTTGATAATCAGTCCATTTAAAGACACATCTTCACAGTTTAAACCGTCAGCACAAAGACCGCTGGGCGCTTTCAACTGGGCACCGGCAAATCCTGGGAAAGTGAAAAAGGCTAGGGCAATAATTGGTAACCATGCGTATTTTAAAAACTTTTTGAAATAGGTCAATTCATTCACCCCCTCTCAAATTATTTGTTGTCTACTTTACAAATAGCAACATGTATATTATACCACAGACCTCATAAAATTTGAGTTGAAGTAGTGATATTTTTTACTAGAGTTACTATCGTGTAAGCAAGCAATACTGCCACCAATCCGAAAAGAGACCACTTCATAATCTGCTTTGCAGACTTCATCGCGTCCGGATTACCAGCAGCAGTCATGTACCTGACTCCACCAAAAGCAAAGAACAACACCGCAAGTGACGCAGCTATGGACAGAAGCCAAGAAACCAACTTGCTAACAAAACCTCCTGGTGTATAGCAACGGGAAGAAAGAAGGCTACTTATCTGTTCACCCTCTCCGAACTCCGCGATATCCCTCTTTAATCGCTCGCATTCCGCAGCAGATAGTTGAGTACTACCTGGATCAGGAGTTATGTCTGCTGGAGGTTTTTCAGTTTGAGCGTCTTTGCATTTCTTGTTAGCCTCGTCCCAGTCCTTACAAAGTAAGGTAGCCCAAGTTTGCGGCCCAACTATACCGTCTCTGGTTATGCCTTTGGATTCCTGCCAAGCTTTTACGGCCTCTGTTGTACTAGAATCAAACTTCCCAAAATCAGATGAAGTGGGATTAAAAGATGAAGACCCACTGTCAGCCAAGTTTAAATGTCCACTTAGTAAGTTTTTCATTTTTTTCACACAAGCGACATCTTTACTGCCTTCCCTTAGAACAGGCTGACCAGTACACTCACTAGCTTCTTGGGCGTGTAAAGTCCCAAAAGGACCAAAGTAAAAAACACTTATAACTGTAAAAAGAAAAGCCGATAATCTAAAAAAATAACGTAATTTTTTCATACAAAATCTAAAGACTGTTTTGAACTATCGCTATCAAACTGTAAGCCAGAAAAGATACTGCAAGGCCAAGTATCGCCCAGGTCAAGGTTTTTTTGCCTTTGGTAAGCTGCTCCGGCCTACCAGCAGCGGTAATCATAATCACACCACCGATTATTATAAACAGCGCTGAGAGCGCACCTATAAGGCCAAGCAAGAAAGAAATAACCCCAGAAATCAGCTGGCCAGCGGATTCAAACTTCACAGGATTTCTCAAACTACCCGACACGGAGAGATTGGTAGTAACATTTTCACTACCCCCTCCTGCATAATTACCAGATCCACCTGCTCCACCTCCAGTACCATTGCCCACACCGCCTTGGGCTGGTGGTTCAGGTAAGGCATCGCCGAATGCTTGTAGTTGAGCTGTAGCTGATAAAAATTTTTGTTTTGGCCCATCCCCCTCTTTGACCTCCCACAGCTCTACCGTGATAGCGTTATTTCCCTTTTGAAAGCCCTTAGCAGTCCCCACTTCTACATCAAAAAATTGATCGCTATTGATAAAATCTCCAATCGACCTAGAAAACCCCCCAGACGATTTTCCGTTTATCAAAAGACTGATGTACAAATTCTTAAAATTTGTAGCAGACTTTTTCAATTCTTCTCTGGAAGATCCGGTGAGATTTAGCAAAACTTGGACTTGTTCTCCCTGATTATAATAAGACTTTTGAGGCTTAAAATATACGTTACCCGACAACCCAAGCATGCTAGAAGAACCGCTAGAACCAGTCAATGCTATTTCTAAACGACCACTCTCTGAGACTGACCTATAATCGTCGCTCGCACCTCCTATGTCTGCAAAAAGTGAGGCTTTTGGTTTAATTGAAATTTTACCGGAAGCATCTCGGTAAAATACACTCTTGTCTAATTTTGAAGTGTCAAGCTCCCATTGGAAACTAAATTTTTCGTTAGCGCCAGGCTCAGGTTTAAAACCCGGACTACTCTCCCCATACTTTAGATCCTTGCCCCCATTTCCGAGCAAAAATAAAACTAATAACACTGGTTTAGTCTTTCTACCACAACCCACAGCCGGAACTATGCCTTCCACGGTGGCAGTAATTATAAATTTATCGCCGGTAGATATATTATAGTCGCTAGACGAAATTTGAACCGGCATCTGACAAGCCGCCAAGCTGACCTTGGGAAAAATCAAAACCAATAATCCCAAAACTAGACCTATCCATGTAGCATGTATTGTTTTCATCGTTGACTTATAATTCTTATTTTCCGCAGTTTCCTGTAATAAAGTCCCACCTGCCACAATTTGCCGGTTGTGTACCGGGGCCTGCTGAGTTGCCGCTTGATCCTGGGGTAAACATCTGCTCCTGCCCGGAGTTTATGTAGTTATCCGGACTAGTCAGAACTTGGTCAGCACTATCAAAACCCAGCACCGTAAACAAGGTTCTAACCATCAAAAAGGCCAACAAGATGACCGCCAAACCTATGAGAGAATTAGTTACTGCTTTTTTCCCTTCAGTTGACCTACTTTCATTACCCGCAGAGGTTACCATCAAGACTCCTCCATAAACCACCCCAGCCACTGCAAAGGTTGCCGCACCTCCCAGCATATACTCTATAAGATTAAAGGCTGTAGTCAGTATATCTCCCAACTTGCATCCTGTTGAGGAGTCTGTTGGAGAAACGGCATTTCCACAGTCAACTAAAGCAGCTTGAGCAGACGCACCAAACCCGACCAAAAATACCATGGCAAAAACCACGAACAAGGTAATAAATATTTTTTTACTCATAGGTTGTTTCATTTGCCAGTTGGAATTTCTGCTGCTTGTGCTTGGGCTTTAGACAAAGCTTCGCGGGGGAGCGATCCACGCAAAGCGACATCATCTATCATCTCGGCGATTATGGCGTCAAATTTCGGCTGGTCAGGACGGTAAAAAGTTTTTGCAGTCAAATTGGCATGAGCAAATACCCCTACTTCAGGATCATTGACCTGTAATTCTATTAAGTCTCTTCTACTAGAAGGGAGTTTGGTTACCCCAGCGTATTTATCTAAAGCATCTTTACTGGTGGCGGCTTTTATGAAATCCCAAGCTTCTTTTTGCAGCTCACTCTGTTTGGAAACCACCATCCCCCAGTACGAGGCAAAGTTAGACTCCGACACATCCAAAGACTGCTGGGGCACTGGGGCAACATCATAGTTCAGATTTGAAGCCTTCTGCTCTATAAGCCCCCGGGCGTACGAATAATTGATCATTAAACCAGCGCGACTGTTAGCAAATGCATCTATAGAGTAATCGCTCAAAGTATTCCAAGTATAGTTATCCCCAGCTGGATCGGCGAATGATGTATAAAACCTTAAAGCCTCCTCTGCTGCGGCTGCACTATCCCCAGAGCCAAACTCCGGACTTAAACCATCCTCAGACCAGGGCTTCACTCCTTTTTGCAGCATTAACAAATACAACACATCTTCCGCGCGATTGATTTGCCCTCCCGGTGCCACACTGGACAAACCTAAAGCCACACCGCTTCTGCTAAAATAGCCGTTAATGTTCAAACGAGCAAGCTTTCGTGAGGCTACTTCCAACTCCGCCCAAGTTCTTGGTGGGCGGGCTATACCTGCGGTTCCAAGTAAGTCTTTGTTGTAAAACAAAGCTAAACTATCTACATATAGCGACGCCCCATAAACTTGCCTGTCCTTGGTAAAATCGCTAGACAAGGCATCTACAAATGTATTTTTATAATCACTATACTGCCAAACCGAACTCTCGGCAGGAGAGATTTTATCAAGATACTTCGGTAGCCAGCTATTGTGTATAAAGAAAACATCCGGACCTCTGCCTGACGCCATGGCGTTTAAAAGCTGGTCTTCATAGTCCCCTGGGTCTACCACCTGCAGCTTAACCTCCACCCCTTTGCGTTTGGCCCTAAATGACTCAATCACCGGTCGAAGGGTCTCGTCATTATCGTAGACAGTCCATACTACAAGACTCTCATTGCTACCACCACCTCCACCCCCGCAACCAGCAGCTAATAAAGAGAAGCCCACAAAGACCATCAACAGCTTAAAAAATATACTCTTTGAAAATTTTTGTTTCATACCAACTTTGCTACTCATAGATTATAGCAAAGTTCGTTCAAAAAATATACCTAGATTGGGGTGTAGTATAACTTTAGACAACCTCTTTTAAAAACTTTTTCAACTGCTCTGAGATTTCTGCGTGCTTGAGACCGTATTCAATCACGGTTTTCAAATACTCCAGCTTGTTCCCACAGTCATAATACTTTCCGCCTTTAATTTCAGCTGCAAACACCTCTCGACCGTCGTCTAACATATTGTTAATTCCTTGATTGTACCAAAGCTCATCACGATAGCTAGCCGCCTCCAACTGCTTCATAGCTTTCTCTATAGCCCCAACCATCTCAGCCCCAAACAAAAAACCTGAAACAATAGCATAATCCGAATCTATTTTGCCGGCACCAGGCTTTTCAATGGTTTGGCTAACCTTTAAAACACCCGATTCCAGCTCCTCCCCCACTGCGTATCCGTAGCGCCGGTAATCATCCTCGGAGCTCAACCTGATACTTCCTAATATCGCACTGCCACCATACCGTTCATAAGCTGATACCAACTGCTGGCAGCGTGTAGGTTCAGCCGCTATGAAATCATCTGCCCAAAGATATAAAAAAGGGTCGTCACCAATAAAACTTCTAGCATTCCAAATTGGCGTCCCATTACCATAAGGGCCTTTTTGTCGAATATATATAAAATTGGCCATCTCTGCTATACGTCTTACCTCCTCCACCTGCTCCATCTTACCAGCCTCTTCCAACCTCTTCTCCAACTCAAATGGGTAATCAAAATGGTCTTCTATGGTTCGTTTATGCCAACCTGTAACTATAGCAATATCCTGAACTCCAGCAGAAATTACGTCCTCAACTGCATACTGGATTATCGGCTTATCAACTATAGGTAACATTTCTTTAGGCATCGCCTTGGTGGCTGGTAAGAACCTAGTGCCAAATCCTGCTGCCGCGATCACCGCTTTTTTCACCTTCTTGTTAGACATAAACGATATAAGCTAAATATTTACCTTCATTCTGCTCCCAACTCCATAAAAAATCAACTGTGGCTTATACTGAATTACTACACACCCACCATCTCTTGACGCATCCGAAACTGCAAAGCCTCTGCAATATGCGAGCTCATGACACTGTCCGATCCTGCTAAATCCGCTATAGTTCTGGAAACTTTAAGCAGCCGATGGATGGTCCTGGCTGAAAGACTATATCTGTTACTAGCGTTTTTCAGCAGAGCGTCACCTTGCGAGTCAAGGGCGCAATGCAACCTCACATCAGTTAATCCCATCTCACCATTGGTCCTACTTCCTCCTAAGCGAGCATACTGTCTTGCTCGAGCCTGTTCCACTCTTTTTCGAACCTGCTCTGAAGTATCACCACTTCGAATTTTAGAAAGTTCTTCATACTCAACACGCGGCACTTCTATATGCAAATCTATCCTGTCTAGAAGAGGCCCAGATAATTTCTTCTGGTACTTAACGATCTGTGTCGGCGCGCAGGTGCAACGCTTGGCAGTATCCCCATAGTAACCACAAGGGCAAGGATTAAGAGAAGCTACCAGGATAAACTTGGCAGGATAGGTAAAAGTATTTTTTGCTCGAGACACAGTCACCACGCCATCTTCCAAAGGCTGACGCAAACTCTCTAAAACCGCTCTAGAAAATTCGGGTAGCTCATCTAAAAACAATACTCCTCGATGAGCCAATGTAACCTCTCCTGGTCTAGAATTTGCACCACCACCCACCAACGCCACACCAGATGCAGTATGATGGGGACTTCTCACTGGTCGCTTTTCAACCATGCCCGATAAAGTTAACTTTCCAGACACGCTGTAAATCTTGGTCAACTCTAATTTTTCCTGATTTGTTAGCTCAGGCAAGATGCCTGACATCGCTCTAGCCAACAAAGTTTTGCCTGAGCCAGGCGGCCCAAACATCAGTAAATTGTGACCTCCAGCGCATGCAATTTCCAAAGCTCTTTTAGCATGCTCTTGTCCAGCTATATCGTACAAATCTACAAAGCTAGCCTGTCCGTTTCTTTCTTGGATACTCCCCGCCTCTCTCTGGTAGGTTGCGATATGCTTGAAATCTAATAGATGGGCTAAAACTTGCTGAAAGTCCTCGCAAGGATAAACCTGCAAGCCTTCAACCAATGCAGCCTCAGCTGCATTTTGAGCTGGCAAAAAAAGTTTTTCAATACCATTTTCTTTTGCAGCAATGGCAATAGCCAAACTACCCTGGATCGGCCTTAAACTCCCTTCTAGAGACAACTCACCTGCAAACCAAGCTGGTTGTTCCGGTTCTTTGGCATACCCACCGGCTATAGCTATTGCTAACGCTATGGGTAAATCAAAGTGAGTGCCTACTTTTGCAACATCAGCCGGAGCCAAATTTACAGACACTCGAGTTTGTGGGTATGGACAAGAAGAATTTTTCAACGCAGTTTTCACTCGCTCCTTACTTTCTTGCACAGCCGTATCCGGAAGCCCGACAATTACCGTAGTAGGCAAGCCGGATGTTATATCCGCCTCAACGATAATCGGTACCGCATCGATCCCAACCAAAGCAGCTGTAAAAATTTTGGATACCATACTATTTACTTTTTTTAAGCCAAGTGAGCAGTATAATTATTATTAAAAAATCCGCCAAATTGAAGTATCCGTTTAATATTCGAATATAGTCGGTGACATAGCCTCGTGTCAAACGCTCGCCCACATTAAGAAGCCCCAAAATGATTAAAGCCACACTGCTTGTAAAAGCAGGCCAATTCTGTCGTTTATATGCCCTCCAGCTAAGGAACACCAGGATAGAGAGCGCAAGCACAGGCAACGCTAAGTCCAGCATGCGACCAAAACTGAGGCTGAAGAGAAGCCGAGGGTTGGCGTAGAATTCTAATCTCAAGAGGCCAAGCGACCAGTCAACCCAACCTGCGGAAAACCACCACCTCGCCAAGACATCTAAAACGACCAGTAATACAAAAACGAGTATGGCGAAGCCTACTCGTTTTGAATTAGTCATAAACATACCAGACCTAATCCACTACCAAAGCCACTTCCGCGTATGGATTGGCTCGTAGCTGTTCTTCTGCAAACTCCCTTCCCTCATCATCCACACCATATGTCCCTGCATCAATTTTAGCCAAAGCTTTATCGATTTTTCTCAAATCTTGTTTGATATGTGTTATAAGATCCTGACTCTGCTCGTCAATAGGCAACTCAGCAGCAGTGTCCTCTTCGGTTTCTCCAAGCTCCACATGGGGCTGAAGTCCGAGCAACTCTTGCTCTAACTGAAGTTTTTTTTGCAACAGAACCTGTCGCATTTCTTCTATAAATTCTGGGGTTAGCATAAACCTTGTTAGTATTACTTCTGCCTTAACTTAAAATAAGTATAAACTATAACAAACAAATACAAAAGGCCCCTGCTTTAGGGCCACGTTTATTAAAGTGCCCTGCAGAGGCCTAAGGCCTCAAGTTTGAGTCACTTTGCGTAGCTCTTTCTGAATAAAAACTCCTGTTTTAAACAGAAAGCGCTACACAAGGCGACATTTTCGTCACTTAAGGCATACCGCCCGTTTTTTACAACAAGCAGTTAGCGTCTGACTCCCCAGCCTAATTTTAGTCAAACTGCACTCTAAGCTCCTCTTCTGGTCCGCTTGGACCTAACAAGTTGTTTTTTTAAAATTTGATTTTTGTATTTTATTTTTCAAAGTTTTTTTTGATTTTTGTTTTCAATCAGCCTTGGCTGGAAGGCTATGACGAAGAGCCTAAAGGGAGGCTGTCCTAAAAGTAATAAATTTAGACCAGTCTTCCTTCTTGCAGTTGTAACTTTTAGATTGTTAAGGTGCCAACTCCTCCTACAAACTAATCATAAAAAATAAACACTAGTTGTGTCAAGAAAACCCAAACCAACAACCTAACTTGTTTTTGTTTAAAAGGGATTTTGATCGAACGAAACTGAGGATGAGATGTTTTTAGTTATTTTTATTTTTTTAAAGCTTGTGGATAAGTGAGGGTGGAAGTGGATTATCAAGAGGTAAGTACTGTTTTTTTAGGTATAGACCCCAGCCTTGAAGACAATGCGTCGAAAACAGTTGGCCATAATTCACGCTCATGACTATAAATAGTTACGGATAGTGTGGACAGAGAAACAGGCAAAGATTTTATTATGGTCGCTAGCAAAAAATCTGCCTTCCACTCAAAATCATTGTCATAGCCAGTATGCAATCTAGTAAGAGCTTGTATGTAAGGATGAGAAAAAGTGCTAGACCCGCGCAGTACGACATACAATTCCCGCGAACTTAAAAGGGAAACCGCTAGCTTGGAGGCAGAACTTAAAGACAACCAAAGCCTAGAACCACTTTTCCATACAAAATTTGAAGCTAGTTTTGTTGGCCCTCCATGTATACCCTGAACTAAGATATCCCGCTGCACGCGACCTTCAGCAAGAATAGCATCGAACACTTCTTTAGCTTGAGCGATATCTTCAAATAGCACCACGCTTTTTGGTGGTATTTGAGACAGAATCTTTGCCAAACCTCTTAAACTAGTGTATTCGGCCATAGACATAGCAGGCTCCTGTAAGACTGCAACTGCTTTCAAGCTCAGTTTTTTTTCAAACCTACTCTCATAATACCTATCAAGCCGAGCAGTCGAAAATGTCTCAAGCACTTGTGCTGCCTGGTCGTGCCCTAAAACAGAAAAAGCAGCATCATCTAAAAACAGTGGTTTGTAAATAAACTCAAATCGGCTATCCGAGAATTCTACCCAAACCACATATCCAGAACCCCCACCACTACGAATAACCTCCTCAAGCCTTTGGACCTTATGGAGGAACCAGGTAGTATCAAACCTCACGCGTTGAAGCTGGATACAAAGGTGATCAAGGGTTTCTAAAATCCTAGACTTCACGAAAGGATCCAAGTCTTCTACACCAAGCACTCCCTGAACAAGCCTGTTGTGCTTTTTAAAAAGTAATAAAATGTTTGCAAAGCATAAATCAATGGCAGTTATGGCTGTTACTACATCTTCTTCTAGGTCTTGATCTCCGAATTTGGACAGCGGATTGTAAATCGAGTAGCAGTAACCAACAAGCTTTCCCCATGAGACTCTATCTCCTGATCGTAGCTCCAGCCAGTCAAAAAATCGAGCCTTCTCGATGATACTTAGCTGTGGAGCAGCGGACAACTTTTTTACTGCCATTGGATAATCCGTATGATAGGTGTAGCTTCCAATGGAAGCCTCGTCTTCTTTAGTCAGTAGTTGCACTACCTCCTTTCCTTGAGCAGCCCAGTTGATAGTTTCTCCAGCCTGGTCACCAACCACTGAAAAAACCACAGCCTTCAAGGCCCCAAGCAAAGCATACTCGGGCATGGAAGTAGGCTCATTTATAAAAGCTGTTAATAGTGAAAAATTGAGCCTAGTTCCACTGAAAAACCTGTGCGTTTGGTTATCTAACTGCGAGGCCAAGCGCTTTGCATCTACAAGAGACGGGTAGGCGACCACTCCTGTTTGAACTTGCTCAGCAACTAGAGCTGCCAACTTATGAAGATCAGGCTTGGGGTCCTTTGTGTTCAAAACAGCCACACGACCAAGATCTAGTCGTAAAGAGTCCAAAATATGCGCCCAAGGATAAGATGCTTGTACATATGAGGAGTGAAAAACTTTTCGCGTGTCATCTGGCAAGTTCTGGAAAACCGCAGCACACCCCTTTAAAACCGCCAATGTCGCTTCCACATCGGCCATGGCTCTATGAAAAGCGTTTGTCTCGTGTTCCAAATTCATGGCCAAATTTTCGAGATTATACGATTTATGTGTAGGCCAAAAAACCTGCGCCATCTCCAAAGTATCGATGCGTGTGGCAGTGCCGACTATAAGCCCATGATAGTTCAAAAATGCGAGATCCAGCTGCAGCCCATGGCCAACTAGAACAGCCCCGGCCAGTACAGATCGTATCTTTTCTTTTTCGTCTTCAAACAGCAAACCATGTTCCATCTCAGCTGTTGTGATGCCGGTTAGGTCTAGCACTCTGTGATTAGTATTTTTTAAAACTGGCTTATACACAGCGTTATAGGAGTCGGTTCTAGTAATTTGGCCTTCTACAACCCTAAATTTGACCATACCAAGCTCAAGAACTTCTTCTTTTTCCGGATTAAAACCCGAAGCTTCTATGTCTAAGCAACAGTATTCAATTTCGTTCGACATAAGAATATAATACCCTATTTATAGAAACAAAAAAAACGCCACTTTATCAGAAAGTGGCGTCCAAACACCTTATGCGTTAAACCTCTTCTTGAGCCTGTTTAGCTTTTAAGCGAACTGCTTCTATAAGTTTGGCAAGAAGTGGCAAATCCTGGCCCAAAGTAGTTTTGGCGTTCTCTCTACCCACCCCCAACTTGTTCTCACCGAACAGGTAGGTGTTACCAGATTTCTCAATCACACCGAGCGCCACACCCGTATCTAGAGCATCACCTGAAGCTGATATACCCCAATTGCCTGGCACATACATCACATCAAATTCAGCAGACTTAAAAGGTGGCGCCACTTTGTTTTTTACCACTTTTACCTTAACCCTATTGCCAACGACATTATCTCCGTTTTTTATCTGCGCAGTTTTGCGGACATCTAGCCTTACTGAAGCATAAAACTTGAGAGCATTGCCACCAGTAGTTGTCTCGGGGTTGCCAAACATCACACCTATCTTCATCCTTATCTGATTTATGAAGATCACAGTTGATTTGGATTTTGAAATAATACCAGTCAATTTACGAAGCGCTTGACTCATCAGCCTAGCATGTAAGCCCATATGGCTATCCCCCATTTCTCCTTCAATTTCCGCGCGTGGAGTCAAAGCAGCGACCGAGTCTATGACTATCAGATCTACCGCGTTACTTCTAACTAAAGTTTCGGCTATATCCAATGCCTGCTCACCGGAGTCTGGCTGCGAAACCAACAAATCATCTAGTTTTACTCCAAGGTGTGCTGCGTACTCAGGATCCAAAGCATGCTCTGCGTCTATGAAGGCAGCCAATCCTCCCATCTTTTGAACTTCAGCTATCATATGCAAAGTCAAGGTAGTTTTACCGGAACTTTCCGGGCCAAAAACTTCGATAATTCTACCTCTAGGAATCCCGCCTACCCCAAGTGCAAGGTCTAAACTCACGCTGCCTGTAGGTATAGCCTCTACGCTTAAGGTCTTTGAGTCAGCCAACTTCATGATGCTGCCTTCCCCAAACTTCTCCTTTATGTGATCAAGGGCGGTAGCAACCGCTTTCCACTTAGCTGAACCTGTATCCGAATCTGGTTTTGACTTTAAATTTTTTGGCATAATGTTTATTTACTGGAAAGCTTTTGCTCAAGCAAGCCCACCTGCGGACCTGCGGTAAAAGGTATATTGTTTAACTCTTCTCCTGGTTTTCCTAGGTAACCCATATCTTGCCCGTTGAGTACGACCCGAGTTTTGCCCGCGTCCATGGTAGAAAGCAAGATAGTTGAACCGGAAGTATAAAATGAAAACCCACCCGCCGCCGGTTCTACAGGACGAAACACTCCTTTCAAGGTTACGCCCGCCTCAACACCTGAATCAATTTTGACCCCAAGCACTACAGAAGGATGGGCTGGGCCGTACGCCTTCTGATCAAAATTCCCATTAACCGAAAAATTAACCACTCTGGCACTCTCTTTTCCAAAACGATTTTTGGCTTTTACATTCAAAGTCTGGATACCTGAAAGAACCCCAAGACTGACAGAAAAGTCTCCATCTTCACCAGCAAAAATTTGCTGGTTGTTGATAACAATTTCGCTACCTGGAGTGGCCCTACCAGCAACAGACACCACCCCGCCGTCTAGATTTTGACCTTCGATAGGGCTATAGATTTCCAGATCAGGAACCATTGCTATAGCAGCCACTTGGTAACCGACCACTCCCACGACCAGCAAGAAGGCCCCAAGCCCAAAACTTATCCACCACCGACCAGGAAGCCAGGCCCATCCTACCAACTTCCTCCAAATCTTTGGAGAATCATTGGTAGGCGTCTGATGAAAACCCGCCTCCTTTTTAAACTGCCGGACGATATCTATCTCGTTAATCTTATACAGCCTTGCTAATTTTCTAAGAAAACCTAAAACATAAACTTGCTCGGGCATCTGATTAAAATTTCCAGTCTCCAGATTCTCTAAAAGTTTCGCAGAAACTCCACAACGATCAGCCACTTGCTCCGTGGTCAAATTCCAAAAAAAACGCACCGAGCTAAGATACTCGCCCAATGTTTCAGTCTTCAGCTTATGAACCTCAAAACCCATAATATTATTATACTACAAACTTAAAACCCAGACCTGTCAAAGTCATCATCTAGTCCATCAGACCCGGTAGCGCCATATACTTCACGAGGTTTTGCACCATCCCCTGGACCCACAACCCCCTGTTGTTCTAAAAGATCAAGTATCCTAGCCGCCCTTGCATACCCTATTTTCAAACGTCGCTGAAGAAAAGAGGCTGAAGCCTTGCCTGCGCGTAGTACCTCTTGTTTGGCCTCATCCAAAAACTCATCACCTTCGCTATCATCAAATCCTCCTACAGCGGATATCCCTTTCTGTTTTTCTACTACTTCGTCGTTATACAGCACTACTCCAGCTTGGTGTATGAAAAATTCTGCAACTTTATGCACCTCAGTGTCTGTCACAAACGAACCCTGTACCCGCCGCGGACGGCCCGCATCACCTTGTGAGACAAAAAGCATGTCGCCATTGCCCAAAAGTTGATCTGCCCCGCTCATATCTAGGATAATCCTGCTTTCTGACTGACTAGTGACCTTAAACGCCATCCTGGAAGATATGTTAGCCTTGATCAATCCAGTAATAATGTCCACTCGTGGACTTTGGGTGGCTAAAACCAGATGAATGCCAACCGCCCTGGCCATCTGAGCCAAACGCACGATCGCCGCCTCTATATCAGCCTGCGCTACAGTCATCAAGTCGGCCATCTCGTCGATGATGATCACGATATACGGCAACTGCGTTGCAGCAGATTCATTGTAGTCCACGATGGTCTTTTTCTGAGCATCGGAAACCAACTTAAATCTGCGGTCCATTTCGTTAACCGCCCACTTCATAGCATTAACTGCTTTATCTGAATCCATAATGGGGGCTGTGATCAGATGTGGTATGCCATTGTACGGTCTCATCTCCACCCTTTTTGGATCAATCATTATGAGCTTAACCCTTTGGGGGGTGTTACGATACAGCAAACTTAAAATCAACGAATTCAAAGCCACGGACTTACCAGTACCAGTAGAGCCAGCAATCAACATATGCGGCATCTTCACCAAATCAGCGACAACCGGAGCACCCGAAACATCCCTACCCAGTGCAAACGCCAAAGGACTCTTGTGGTTGATAAATTCTGGGGTTTGCATAACATCGCGTAAAAGTACTTTGGACACAGCACGGTTTGGGACCTCTACTCCCACATACGGCTTCCCTGGTATAGGAAGTTCCATACGCAAAGAAGATGCGGCAAGAGCCAGCGCCAAATCATTTTTCAATGCCGCAATCTGTGAAAGCTTAACCCCTATCGCTGGCCGTAAAGTATACTGCGTCACAGTTGGCCCTACATTGACTTCACCCATCTCCACGGATATACCAAAGTCAGACAAGGTCTTGCGGATTATGGCTGCGTTGGCTTCGATGTTGCCGCTATCGGCCTTGGTTTTCTTGTCGTCTAAGATGTCAAACGGAGGAAGCTTCCAGTCTGTTTTTTCAGTCAATACTACTGCATCCGGGATAAGTTCTTGCTGTCTAGGCTTAGACTCATGAACAATGGGCATGGGCGCGACCGGCGCCTGCTCCGGCTTTCTGGGTTCCGGTTGCTGATCTACATTTTTAGCCACAAAGTTTGCATCTTGCGGAGCGTTTATTTTTAGCTTCAAAGCTCCTACTGCAGCCTGTTCAGCGGGTTTGGTGGCCGGCCATTTAATTTTGATTTTAGCAAGTTCCCAATTGGCCATGATAGCCAGCCCGGAAATCATTATTCCAATTAAAATTAGTCCGGCTATGGGTGCGCCAAAAGCCTTTAGAAATACACCGGAAAGTACAACCCCCACTGCCCCAGCTCCGGTTGGTGCAAAACTAAAATCCCACAACTCTCGCCCTTCAAGCAAAGTAAAAACCAGATGCCACAAACCTAAAAAGCCAGCAAAGAACAAAAACAGACTGAAGACAGTTTTTTTACCTATTCCCGAGCTGTCTTTCTGTCCGGCATTTTTTAGCAGTAGCCAAAGCGCACCTAACAAAAACAGGGGCAATAAGTAGGCAACAAAACCGAAAACAGAAACTAGAAAGCTACTAAATCTGACGCCAAAACTACCAGAAAATCCTAGTAAGGCCAACGCAACCACTAAAGACGCGATAAACAAAAATATCGCAAGCAAAGTGGTTTTGATTTCATCACTAATGCTAACTTTAAAAAGTTGCAAGAAGTATTGTGTAGTACTTTTTTTCCAGAGCTTCTTTTTTCGACCCATATTTTTTGTCTGTCTGGGTTTATTGTATCACGAAATTCCAGCCAGCAACACAAAGCGCGCGGTGACTAAGAAGCCCTGCGCGCTTATGGCTGTAATCCTGCTTTACAGTCCTTTCACTTTGATTTTCTTGGTTTTTGCTTTGGCTGCTTTAGGTATTACTATCGTAAGAATTCCATCTCTCAAGTCCGCCTCTATGTTTTCACTGTCAATATCAACCGGAACTATGACGCTTCTGGCAAAATTGCCCCAGTAACACTCCTGGTAGAAGTAGTCATCATCAGCTACTTTTTCTTCTCTATTCCTGACACCTTTTATGGAAACCATGTCATTGGCCACCGTGATATCTATATCCTCTGGTCGTACCCCGGCAATCGTGGACTTGATGATAACATTGTCTTTAGTCTGATACATGTCAATGTTCAGCTGACCTTCGTAGTCGGACAACCAACCCTCGTGGTCCCCAGATTCTTTTTTTGCAGGAGTAGCAGGTAAGTCTTCTTCCTCCTGCTCTTCTTCTACCTCTTCTTGCTCCACTTTAACCGGGCGACTCGTCGAGGTACCACTTACAGTAATCTCATCTTCAAAAACTTCTTCCTGAACTTCTGTATCTTCATCTTCCAAAACCTCGAGATCCTCAATCTCATCTTCGTCTTCTGTGGGCCCAGCAGTTGGCTGAAAAGTCCTCGCTGGCTCTACATCTTCAGCTACCTCGTCATTTTGCCCAGAACCCATAATTTTTCCGAAAAACGATCTTCTATTTGTTGCCATACGGTTTGTTTTAAAATCTTGTTGCTGTCATCATAAACAAAACCTCAATTAGAGTCAACACATTTTCAGGTGAAACCCACAAGTTTTTTCACCGGGAAAAACTTTTTATAAATGCGGAAAAAGCAGGCTCCGAGTCTGGTGAAACTAACCCTTTTTGGGCACTTAGTTGCTGGTCGCTGGGCTTTTGCTGTTGTAGTGCTTCAAAAAGTATCCGTGCCCTTTGCTCAGGATTGCTCCTTGAAAGGTCAACCACTAAATTTCTTGATACCAAATAGTCTAGATTCATCTCCTCTTGACCTGGCAATACACGAGTGGAAAACACCCTCACCCCTTCATACAAACACTCTGCTGTGGTCATGCCCCCAAGCTTTCCCAATGCAAGGTCAGCGCACCGAACCAGTTCTATAAAAGGTGTATAGAACCTCACTGCACGAAAGGTATGGTCTTGTTTGGACATAGTTTCAACTTTCTGGAACAAAACCTGGTCTTTGCCGCAGGCTATCAAAATTTTTACTTTCAAATTAGAAGATCTACACAGGTTTGAAAGTTGCTGTAAAGCCCTCCAATCAGCATCTTCTATGCCTTGACCTAGAGTTCCACCACCAACCGTGACCAAAACCACTTTTTCATCTTGACCAACACCAAGCTCTTCACGTGTCTTGTCCACTGATTTTAAAGAAGGACTTGGAAACAGCCCCATGCCAATTCTAAATATCTGGTGCTTGGGGATGCCCAATTTTACCAGTTTCTCAGCTTGTTCTCGGATATTTACCAAAAAACCATCACACCTTGGATAAACCCAGTAGCGATGGAAGTGAAAATCTGAAAAAGCAGTTAGCCAAAGAAGATCAGGGGCAGTCTTTTTGATAACACTCATCACAGCTGAGGGACTAGTCTGAGTTGTGACCACGAGGTCAGGGCTGTGCGAGTTTATAATTCTTTGTAAAATAGGCGCAAATCTGCAAGCTACCAGCAAGCGGAAAGGCATAGTAAACCAAAATCCGTAACGATACAAAAACCACCAGATAAAAGGCAGGTAACGGTTGACAAATATATGAACTTTCAAAAACTTGTTTACTGCAGCCGAGTTGGCGGACTTCAGCACCTCCTCAAGCACCACTTCATGGCTAGCCTCCCGCAAGTGCCAAGCCACATTTTCCGCAATTTGCTTATGCCCCAAAGTGTGCGCAGTGTATAAAACAAGGACTTTCATGTTGTGTATACTAGCAAGTTAACCACCAAACCAGCAACATCTCAGAGCTATCCACAGGTAGGCCCTGCTTTACCGAGGCTATAATTATAAAGAGCCAAGAAAAAGCTCCGCTCTCTAAGCACCCGAGTAGCGGAGATTGTTTATTTATAGACACACTATTAAACGCTTTTGCTTATGAGTTACCATGTAAAATCCAGGAAGGCCAAAAGGTCAGAAACAAAGTTTATTTTTGTATCAGGAGGTGTTATCTCCTCGGTTGGCAAAGGAATCACAAGCGCTTCTATAGCCATGCTGTTGGAGGCCAGGGGTCTTAAGGTAGCTCCAGTAAAATGCGATGCGTATCTAAATGTAGACGCAGGCACGATCCGCCCACAAGAACATGGGGAAGTGTTTGTGTTAAACGACGGCATGGAGTGTGATCAAGATTTGGGAAACTATGAAAGATTTCTAGGTAGATCACTCTCAAAAGCAAATTATGTAACTAACGGTCAAATCTACCAACGGCTAATAGAAAAAGAGCGTAACTTTGAATTTGACGGCGAAGATGTGGAAATCATCCCCCATGTACCAGAGGAGATCATTAGACGATTAGAAGCAGCCGGAGAAGAACAGCAAGCCGATGTAGTGATCTGTGAGATAGGAGCCACAGTAGGAGAATATCAAAACATCTTGTTCATCGAGGCTAGTAGGATCATGAAATACCGGGACTCACGTTCAGTTGTGCATGTTCATGTTGGATACTTGCCCATACCTCCAAGTATTGGTGAGATGAAGTCTAAACCGGTTCAGAATTCCATCCGCCAACTTAATGCCACCGGTGTCCAACCTGACTTTTTAGTCGCTCGCTCATCGGAAAGCATAGATGATAGGCGAAAGCAGACACTAGCTTGGATCTGCAACCTCAAACCTGACCACATTATCGCAGCACCGGACGCGCCCAGTATCTACGATGTACCGGCGAATTTCGAAAAACAAAACTTTGGCAACTTGCTTATGGACTCTTTGGGGCTTAAAGGTTCTAAACCAAATCTCTCTACTTGGTACGCGTTTAACCGTAAACGGGTCGGAGCACTAAAAAAACCAGAGATCAAAGTCGCCGTGGTGGGTAAATACTACGAAACTGGTGACTTTAAACTAGCAGATGTCTATGTTTCAGTTGTAGAGGCACTTAAGGCTTCGGCGTGGGCTGCGGGGAAAAATATCAAGCTATCTTGGGTGTCTAGTATAGAAGTAGAGAAACAAGGAGCTAAAAAAGTGCTAGGGGGTTTTGATGGAATAGTGGTACCAGGTGGATTTGGGTCGCGTGGCACAGAAGGGATGATAAAAACTATCGAGTACGCCCGCACCCACAATCTCCCCTTCTTAGGCCTTTGCTACGGCTTACAAATGGCTGTTATAGAGTATGCTAGAAATATCCTAAAACTAGACGCGCATACCACGGAAGTAGATCCTTCTACTCAACACCCGGTCATACACATTATGCCGGACCAGGAAAAGTTACTGCTTAAAAAACAATATGGCGGCACCATGCGTTTAGGTGCTTGGCCTTGTGTGCTAGCACCCAAATCCCGAGCATTTGCCGCTTATAAAAAAGCTGGTTGGATCAAATCAAACACAGACCCCCAAATTCAAGAGCGCCATCGCCACCGCTATGAAGTCAACAACTCTTACAGGGAACGGCTGGAAAAAGCGGGGTTGAAATTTTCCGGCTTTTCACCTGACGGATTGCTGGTAGAAATCATAGAGCTGCCCAAGCATAAATTCTTCGTAGCCACCCAGTTTCACCCAGAGTTCCTCTCCCGCCCCCTCTCCCCCCACCCTCTGTTTAGAGAATTTGTGAAACATCTAGGTAAATAAGCACTCTATACTTATAAAACCACATTTGCTTTCCACCTAACATGTTTGTTAGAATGATCCTATTCAATAAGTCTAAATCAAGATATTTATGGCGACTGAAGGTAAGGATCTCCCTGTAACACCGGTCGGAAGATTGTTCGAAGAACAAAAAGAAAACAAAAAAAAACCGACTACAGAGGAACTAATTAGCTCTTATGTCGATAGTAATAACCTCACAGGTTTACTAGAACTCCGCAACCAAATCTTTGAGGAAATAAAAAATGACCACGGTTTTGATCTGCTAGACCCAGGCCGGCTCGAATCTATAAATAAAGAAATATTTAACGAAGCCAAGGGTTATTGGAGCCCCGAAGACGCAAAAGAATATCTAGCTAATTTCGAAAAAGCGAGAATGGTATGCATGGCCATCACTAAACTAATAAGGGCAAATCCAAAATTTGCCGAAGAGGTTTCTATGGATGAAGCTCACCAGGAAATAGCTGAAGCTTTATCAATGACAAACCTACAACTAACTGCCATAGCACTTTTAACTAGTTTCAAGGGTGATTAATTATATAGCCTTTAGAACTGTTCTGCGCCCTACAGCTTTCAAAAAATCGGAAATACTAAAAGCGCCCATGAGAGGCGCTTTTAGATTTTTGAAAATTATGTTGTAGGATTTTGGACTGGCTGGGAGGTAGCACCGGAAGGACCGTACTTATTGTCACCCACATCACCCTTTCGGGCATATAGGACGATTAACCAAATCCACCCCACCAAAGGAATCAAGACTACCAGCAACATCCAACCGCTTTTGCCGATATCATGCATTCTTCTAACTGACACGGCTAATCCAGGCACCAAAACAGCTAAAGAATACAAATACCCCAAAATATTTTTGGAGTCTCCAAACACCCCACTGATAACTGACATAAGTATACTTATAATCAGGTTGAATAGCACGAAATACCAAAACTCCGCTCGTGATGACCTGCCGCTAAACACGGCGTATTTTTTTAGCGCAGCTATGTAATGTTGCATTGCTTGTTGATTTATTTTTTATGCACTAATTGTACCACAAAGTTTTTGCACCCTCGTCAGTCACCAGTTCAATTTCTAAATGCAACCGCCAAGGCGCACCAAACTTTCTTTAAAACAAAAACTGTTCTATTTTACTTACTTCAATCTTAATCGCCTTCGTTCAGTTTCATCCCCTCCCGTAAGGCGTGCTCGTACACTTTCGGGTTCTTGATGTCTTTTAGCCGCACGGTTTCGTGGTACCCACCAGATGCACTTATATACACGATCAGCGTGCCGTAGTTAAAAATCCTACCCGGCCAAGACTGTCGTAATGTGATGGAGCGGACATCGGAAATTTTATACAAAACTTCTTTTTCAGTGACTATGCCCGAAACCAACACCAACTCCCCGTCAGTTAGATAGTAATTCGTGCGCAGCCAGCCGGCAGTTAAGATCACCAAAGCAACCGCCTGCACCACAAACACCACTATATGCCCCATCCAAGCGGCATTGAACAACTCGCCTGTATAATTAGTCAAAATCGCACCCCTAGACACCAGTAGCAGCAAAAATCCATAAAGGGTATTTATAACGAACAGTACCCAAAAAAGCCGCCAAACCAAGATGATGGCATTGAATTTTATATGGTGCCTTGAAGTGGGTATGCCGTTCATAAAATAACTTTCTACCCCCACTATACTCGCTTCTAAAAAGAAAAGCCAATTACAATACTGCCACCCGCTGCCACTACTCAATCCTACCTAAGACCTGCTTTCCATCTAACCGATAATACAAACCCACTTCAGAATCCCAACCAACAAACTGCGCGTCAAATTCTCTAGAGTCAAACTGTTCCGGATTATTAAAACTTGCCACTTCCAATCCGGTTGCGGTCTGTCCTACCTTAATGCCGCACATGCCTTCCCAACAATTTGTTCGGTAGGCGAAAAGTTTCCCTTTGCTGGAAAATCCTAGAAATTCATTGCCTAAGTAAAAAGGCGTTAAAACTTGTAAATCTTTTGTGGCCAGCGACAACCACACTAAAAAGTTGTCAGGCTCCAACTGTTTAGTCCTAACAGCAAATACCACTGCTTGCGAGTTCGGGTCTACTTGCAAGTCGCTAAAGAAAACTTCTTGCGCAAAAAAGTCCAGATCTTCACAAAACCGCTTCGAAGTCGGGGTGCGGTTCATATTACTTTCCTCGCACAGCCCGGTCTCTTCTCTCAAATACTGCACAAGTTGTTCGTGTTTAGTGTCCAACAACAATTCGCCACTACGAAGGACAGAGTGCTTATCTTCCGATATTAAGACCTTAGACTTTATATCTTCTGAGACCTGGCTTGGCATCTCCGCCTGCTGCGGCCAAAACACTACCATAACTACTACTAAAACAAACAAACCCACCACCCCTCCTAACCAAGTTTTTTTCATAAAATTGTTTGCGATTGATAAATATACGGACTGATATGTAAATATTAATACTTTCTCAATCTTTTGACAAAAACCACCCACTCAAACTTAACTGTCTTTTTTGCGAATAATGTTGCCCCATCAAGGAGCAAACGGCATCGTTGGAGCAGAAAGCTTTTCCAGTTCCACTCCTATGATATCTGGATGAACAAGTAGTTGTTCTAGGCCTGCTTTGTTGATCTTACCGAATAAAAATGGCGAATACGAGGGACGGCTTACTAACAAAAAATTTTTGTTTGCCATGTCCGCTAAAACTCGATCTTGCAAGCTTTGGATTTCTTGTTTTGTGATTTCTGGATCCGCAACCTCGGTTTGCTCGTATCGCAACCTGACCACGACTCTAACCCATTCTGCCTTTTCTAAGGCCGCGCGTACTGCTGTCAGCCCAACAGGTTCGTTTATAGGTATTTGGCGTTCCTCTGGTTGGGTAAACAGCACACGCAACACCAGAAACACTAGACCAGCCAGCACCACCCCTGTCACCCAAAACATTTTCTTTTTTGTATTCATATCTGAGCTCGTAAAGATTTTTATGTTTCTACAAATAATTCCCCAAAAAACCCGCTACTGCCGGTCGTCCGGTCAGCTGTAAATACTCTGCATACGCTACACCACCAGATGTCCCGCCATCTAACATGTCTTGCTCTCAGCTATCTGTTCCCATTTTTTACTCAGCGGCTCAATATATTTACTCAACTTATTATAATTATCGCGTAAATCCTTAATCAAGATTGCACATGTATCCGGGTTACCCACTAGCCTCAAGTGGGGATTGGGATACCTTCCTAGCACATTTAACACATGTCGAAAATTTGAAGCTAAGGTCCTCGCGCGTTCAACGACACTTTTATTATCCTTAAGCACAAAATCCCCAGTCCTTGATAGATCTGTTTCTATCATCCCAAAGTTCCAGATAATAGCGACTAACCCATCATAATCTCCAACCTCTAAATCTTTCAGGTATCTGTCAATATATGTCTGTAAACGGTAGCCTATAAGCCACATCATCGAGCACAGTGCTCTCAACTCCCTATTTTCTAAGGCAGATCTCCTTTCTGCTAAATCTAATACGTTAGCGTTCATAGTCTAAGAATTATTTAAAAAGATGTGAAAACTAAAGGGCGCCTTTGACACTACACTAGCAACCAGTACATTCGTCAGTCAGACCTAAAGTATTTTTTGTATCTGCAACCTAAACTATACTTGAAAGGCATGCCGTTGTACACAACCCAATTTTGATTTACGCTCCTTGGTATTCTAGCTTTCTTTTTTGAACCCTAGCCTAACAAGATCGATCGGATAAGAGGGACGATCTGTTTACGCATGATTAACTGATCCCGAACCGCCACAGCTCCGTCAAACATAACACCTAACGCACTAGACACAAGTGTTTTAGCCACCTCATCAGCAGCAAGAAAATAATTCTTTCCCTCCTCTAAGTCTATCAAGTTCAAAAAAACTATATCTAAAGCGTCTCTTGTTTTCAACGCCACCAAGTCGCCCACGATCTCTGATGCTCTTTTCTCTACCAGATCTCTTGCTCCCATCAATTCCAACTGAGCTATACCGACTTTTTTTGAACCGAACTCAAATGTCGCCAGGTCCCCATCCAACCTGATAAATAACTTCTCACCAGACACATCTGACTTTGCTTGAAACATTGCCCCTGCAAAACTCGCATCTATCCCAGCCACAGCGCTTAACTTGGCATACATTGCCTGGTCCCGGTCTGTAGTGTTTGGACTTAAGAAATTTAGTGTATTAGAAACTATTCCTCCACACAATAAAATGGCAGATTCTTTACTGGGATTCAAGCCTAATTGAAAAAACTTTTCCGCCACCAATGTTGCCGCGGCCCCCACCATCTCTATCTGCGTTTTAGCATTGACAAACAGATGCGCGTTGTTCACCTGACGATGATCTATCACCTCTACGACCTTACCGGAGTCTATTAGACCAACCAAACCGTCCATAGAACTGGCGTCTACCAAAACAACCTCTTTATAGTCTAAAGCGCTCTTTAGCATCAAAGGAGCAGGTATGCCATACCGAGTAAGCAGAAAATTTGTTTCTACAAATAATTCCCCAAAAAAACCCGCCACGGCCGGTCGTCCGGTCAGTTGTAAATACTCTGCATACGCTACACCACCAGATGTCCCATCCAGGTCTGGGTAATTGTAACTTGTAACTAAAATTTGATTCATGAAATTTTTAAACGGACAAATTCTT